>CAZXBY010000122.1:0-2500 GCA_964639055.1 Candidatus Woesearchaeota archaeon | reverse complement strand
CTTCTAAGTACTCATCAAGGTTTAAACTTTCATTTGTCATTAAAATTTGAATTGGAAAATCAAGAGAATTAAGAAATTTTTGAAAACCAAGAGAAATTGCCTCTTTTTCCTTATTGGGCTTAATATGAAAATTAATAGGCTCGACTTTTAGTATTGCCATCTTTTTATTTTTTGTATGGAGAGTACTTCCCCTAATCTTAGAGATTCCAAGATATTTTTCCATATCCGTCTTTAAGACTTTCCGATTTCTAAACCACGTATACCACATTTTAATACGTTCAAAGAAATCAAAGTACATGAAGGCAATTGCTAGAAGTGCAGGAAATATACTCAAGAAAACCTTTATTTCAATAGGAAAATTTAATTTAAAGATTAATATAATAATTGGCAGAAAAATAAAAGCATATGCTAACTGTCCAAAGGTAAGATTGAAAATAATCCTTTCTTTGTAAACTAATTGCTGAGGAATCTCATACATTTTACACCAGTGCCTTGACCATACCTGCAACTTTCATTACGGGTTTGACAATTTTTAGAGCAGATTTTATTATTACTAATAATGCCAAAAGAAGGGTTAATGATACAACTAGGCTAAAGGCTCCTAGACTGACAAGAACTTTGAAGCTATTGAAGATGCCTACATTAATGACTTTTGACGAGCATAAAAAAATAATTGAATAAAGGAACGGTAAAGCAATCGCAACTAGTAGTAAATTTATTATAAATTCGCCGTATTCTCTTAAAGGTCCGATAAAATACAGAAAAAGACCTATTGCAAATAATAATACTCCACTTGCAACTAAAATATACCTCAAGGACAGTAGGATAATAAATAGAATTAATACTGACAAATATGGAACTAATAACACAAATTGCAAGCCTATGTTTGTTATGCTATCTGTTGTAATTAAAAAGAAGTTTGGATCAATCATATTGAAAACTACTTTTGTCATTGCTGAAAAAGTATCAATGATTAATTCATATAAATAGTAACTTAACTGAACAAGAAGAATCATAGTTATTATATTCCTTAACGATGATTTTGCATTTTCTCTTTTTTCTGGAGATTCACCCGAAAGAATTAAATTAAATCCCGTAAAGAGAATTAATAATCCATAGAAGAATGAAAGCATGTAGATTATGATTGCCCAAGGCTCAGCAAATAAACCTATGCTGACTGGTTCTGTTAATAGGGACTTAATAATTCCTAGTAGTAATTTTATTGGTGAATTAAGTATATTTATTAAAAAATTAAATAAAGCTTGAGGTAAGCTACTTAGCATACCTGACAAAGAGGGTAATATATCGAAAATACTTTCATCTTTAGCACTAACTAAGTTCATTGAAAGCATTAAAAAGAAAAATCCCATCCATCTCTGGATGGGGCTAATAAAAGATATTTTTTTCATTTTAGTTTCCGAGGATTAAATCTACTACAAAAGGTGCCGCCCAAATTACGATTAGTCCAACAATAACATACATTACCATGTTCTTTGCTTTCTCTCGTTTACCGGGGTCTGAACCACTAATAATATATGTGATTCCCGCGAATAACATAACTAGACCTGAGAGAATTGTTGCGGTATACTTAACCAAATCGTATATTGTTTGTATTGGTTTTAGGATGTCTTCAAAATTAGATTGACTCGCTGACATTACTAAAGCCATTTGTGAGAAAAACAAAACAATAAAGATTCCTAAGTAGAGTAGATTTATTCTTCTGTTTGTTCTTGATATTTTTTGTGCCATTTTATTGCCTCCTGTAAGCATTTAGTTTTTGGATATTTGCTCTTCAAAAAAGAAAAGCAACTATCACAAAAATCCTCTTCGTTCTTATTCAGTCTTGCCTTGCAAATAACGCATTTTTTCATTGAGATTTGTACGATTTGAGATGCTTATAATAAGTCGGAGAAAAAAACTACTAAAAAAACTACCAAAGAAATTTAGTAAGAAATTTCTCCGACTTTATTTAAATAATATTTTTTTATCTTTTTTATGGAAGAAACATACTCCGAAGATTTGGGCGAAGAGATTATTGCTCAATTAAAGGAACTTATTCGATTGTTCGAAATTAAATTAAGTAAAGAGGATTATTATGGAAACCAACAAGACAATTAGAGGAGATTGCATCAATGTTATGAAGACTTTTCCAAGCAATTCAATTAATCTAATTGTTACAGATCCTCCATATGGGGACAACGTAGGATATGGTTTTAATAATAAAACAATAAAGAATAATGAAAACCCACTAATTAATTGTACTGCATTAGTTGAAATGTATCGTGTCTTGAAAAGAAATAGCTCTCTTTATCTTTTTACAAATTGGAAGCATTATCCTTTTCTTACAGAGTTTATTAATAGATATACAAAATTTAATATTCGGCATCTTCTTATCTGGAAGAAGCATAATTTCGGACTTGGTTGGGCATTCAGGCATCAATATGAACTAATCCTCGTCGTGGAAAAAGGAAAACCTAAGTATAATCTAACTAATTTCTCA
>CAZXBY010000121.1:0-2566 GCA_964639055.1 Candidatus Woesearchaeota archaeon | reverse complement strand
CAAAACTTTACAAACATCGGTATCCCTAAAGCAACAACTTGCTCCCAATAAACCGAATGCCTCCCTGGAAATACTACAAGATTAGATGCATTGAAAACCTCATAAGCTTCAATATTAGAAAGCCACCCAATATACCTGACATTATCATTTAATAATTTTGAAAATTCAAAAAAAATATCATCCTGAACAGAACCAAAAACTAAAACTTTTATTTTGCTTTTTTTTAATATGTTTATTGCTTTTAAAAAATCTATCAATTGTAATTTTGCAGAATCAATTTTCCCACCAGTTACAATTAAAAAATCTGTATCTACTATGCCATATTTTTGACGATAATAATCCTTATTTTTCATCTTTACTTTTTTAAGAATATCATCATCTGCTCCTAGGTATAGTATATCTAGTTTTTTCGCATTCACTTTATACATTTTATTCATAAATTCAACTCTAGCTGGCAAAACACCATATATCTTATATAGATATGGCTCAATAAGGTTTACATGAAATTTCCAAATTATTTTATGTAAAACAAACTTTGACAAAAATCCTCTAGCACTATTTGAAAAATCAGCATGATTATCTGCAAACGATATTATATTGTCATTGCTCTTCAGATAAGCTTTTATTTTTCGAACATCCAAAAAT
Organism: Candidatus Woesearchaeota archaeon; assembly: GCA_964639055.1. Classification (GTDB taxonomy): domain Archaea; phylum Nanobdellota; class Nanobdellia; order Pacearchaeales; family GW2011-AR1; genus JAGVXH01. The sequence continues at coordinate 1,921 of CAZXBY010000121.1, read as the reverse complement.
TGTAAACCATGAATGAAAAGCATATCGGGTTTTTCATTAGCAAGTGTATCGATAATTTTTTCAAACCTTTTAAATTTGAAATTTAAACTTCTATTATTTTTAATGTTTAGCCGAATCATGTAAACTCCATCTTTGTTATAATACTTTGACTTGTTTATTCTTTCCAAAATTCCTACTTTATTGTAAACATACTTTGATGTAATTACAGTAACATCATTCCCATTTCTCTTATGATATTTAGTCAACAAATTGTCTTGATATGAAAGCCCATCAGTTACAGGTCCAGTTAAAGTCAAATGAACAATCTTCATTTTATCCTACTACTTTTTTTTACGATGAAAAAATGCACATAATTAAACATTAAATTCAAACGAAAAATTATTTTTTTAATAAAAGGCAACTTCTTTGTAACGTTATTTTCGTGAAGTCTATGGAAGATTAAAACGTCGTCAATAAAAACGGATGTTTTTTCCTTCTCAGCTATAAGCCCAATCCATTGATCATATGCATCTAAATTCTTAGGAAATGGACTAAAAGATATTCTAAAATCTTTCTTAAATGCCATACAGGATCCACAATAACTGCTTTTTATTATGTTTTTAAATATGCCATGACCCATATTCTTTATCAAGATATCATTATTTATTTTATTTCCACTATAATACTTGTATCCATTATGTTGCACCAAGCTGCACTTCTTATTTTTAAATGTTTCTTTTACCATATTTATTTTATTATCAAACCAAATATCATCTTGATCAGATATGAAAATTATGTCATTTTCGCATTTATTTATTGCAAACTCGAAATTTTTAACAAACCCTAATCTATCATTCCTAAATATCTTAATCCTTTTATCTCTGGAAAATTCATTCAATATATTAAGAGTGTTATCACTAGAACCATCATCAGAAATGACAATCTCATCATTTTCCAGAAGTTGGACTAAAATCGAATTAAGCTGTTCTTTTATGTACTTTTCGCCGTTATAAGTTGTCATCGCAATGGAAACATTCATATCGCACATTCCTTTCAGTCCTATTTATATACTCTAAATGAGAATCATTATCATACTCGAATATTGATTTATAGCTTCTGCTTCTTAATTTAACAATTAAATCTTTGCCCACAATTCTTTTAGAACCAGTTGTCAAAATTCTCATGGGAGTATAAATCCAGCTAAAGCATTTTTAACATAATCTAATTCTAATAATTTTTCTTTTATCTCACTAATGTTTAATCTCCGTGTATTATGAGAATTATACTCTTCATCTCCCGATAGTTTATATTCACCCTTCAAAAAATACTTATCATAGTTCAAATCTCTTTTATCAGCTGGCACTCTATAAAAATCTCCCATATCTGTTGCAACTAGAAATTCTTCTTTCGTCAGTAAAGTCTCATATAATTTTTCACCATGTCTTGTACCTATAATCTTAATCTCAGTATTAGAAGAAAATAATTCAGTAATTGCTTGAGCCAAATCTCTTATAGTAGTTGAGGGAGATTTTTGAACCATGATATCTCCTGCCGAAGCATTCTTGAAAGCAAATACTACAAGCTCAACAGCTTCGTCTAAACTCATCAGGAACCTTGTCATATTAGGATCAGTTATAGTCAAAGGTTTTCCTTCCATAATTTGATTTATGAATAATGGAATAACAGAACCTCTAGATGCCATAACATTACCATATCTAGTACCACATATAAGTGTCTCATCAGAATTCACAACTTTTGATTTAGCAATAAATACTTTCTCCATCATTGCTTTCGATATTCCCATTGCATTAATGGGATATGCAGCCTTGTCAGTTGACAAACAGATTACTTTTTTTACACCGGCATCTATTGCTGCAGTTAGGACATTATCAGTTCCGATAATGTTTGTTTTAACTGCCTCAAGTGGGAAAAATTCACATGA
>CAZXBY010000120.1:0-2582 GCA_964639055.1 Candidatus Woesearchaeota archaeon | reverse complement strand
ATAAACATTAATATCATAATTTCCATCCCTAAAACTAACTCTCTTCTCACAAATCCCATTGATTAACTTAGAGCAAAGTTTTTTCATTTTTACTTTACCCCTACTGTCAATATAAGAATAACCGACTTCCTCAAAATTAACATCATTAACAGAAATATTAAAATTAACATATTTTCCTTTGATTTCATAATTCAAATAATTAATAACAGGATTTGATACATCAACATCTAAACTGTAACTCTTACTGGTATCAGTATTTCCCACAATATCACTAACCTTAAAATAATAATCTATCTGTTCAGAATCAAATTCGCTCAAATTAACGATAACTTCACACTCGTACGTCTTATCATAAACACAATTGCTCAAATCAACATTTAAAACTTGAAGATTTCCATAAACTCCATAATATAGTTCTAACGTAACAGGATTTTCTTCATCAAATTCAATATAAAATGTTCCATCAGCAAATCCTTTTGTAGGAATAACTTTTTTTATTTTCGGCGAATTATAATCAACTCTAAAAGTTCTGACAATTTCAACAGCATTACCCCGTTTATCCTCCGCCTTAATCGTAATATTTTGTTTTCCCTCATCAAAACTAAGACTATTAACATATGAGTCTTCACAATTAGAACAAATTCTTTTATATCCCCTTCTTGCATCATTATTGTCTAAATAATAAATGGAGGCCGGCTCATCAAACTCTAAATCAAATAAAACATTCCTAGAATTAAACAAATCACCATTATTCGGAGAATTAATAATCAACTCAGGTGGCAATTGATCAAGAGTAATATTTGGATTCCCTCCATTACTAAACCCACATTTAGGTAAACCATTGCATTTTCTAAAATCAGTAGTATAATTTCCCGCTTCAGTCATCAAAACACAACAAGGACAAAGAGTAGATTCACACTGAAAAGTTACATGCCCAAAAACATTTTTTAACTGCTCTCCATCAACCAAACAACCATCAGCATACCCCAGTATCATTGATTCACTGTTGTCAGTTGCCTTGCTACAACCATTATCAACAGGATAATCAATTTTACCATCCAAGTCATTATCAACCCCATCATTACACTGATTTGCAAGCACAAATCCACAGAATAAAACACTGATTAATAAAATACCAATTAGCATAATTCCCTTCCCTTCAATATTTTTTATTTTTTTATTTTCCATTTTTTTATTTAATTCTCTTGATTTATCATTGTTTTCCTATATTCTTCTTTGCTTGGTTTATTCTCTAACCATTTCGATTTTTACATTAATCACTGCCTAGATCACTTCTCTTCTTCCCTCTTTTCCAAGGTCTTTTTCTTTTAAAAAAAGAAAAAAAAGGAATAAAAATAAATTCCTCAAATTTAATATTTTTTTGTTTTACTTTAGTTTCATGTTTAGATAGCTTCTCCCCAGAAGTAAATTGCTCCTGTATCGAAGTCACCGTTACATGGTTCTGGTAAGTTTAGCCTAAAAGTTAATGCCATCTCAGCACCTGGTGCCAAAACATTAGCTGCATAATAAGGTGCCTGCTTTTGAGCTTGAAGAACTTCGTTGTTGTTATAGAATTTTATAGGATCATTAAATCCGACTCCATATCTAATTCCAACATATCCTTCAGCGTCACTTCTTGTATCATTTTGTGATGAATAAGCACCGTTTGTAGCAAAGTATCTAAAGTTTTCCAAAGCTAATTGATTAGTTGTAGGGCACATAGCACCGCTACTAGCTGAATCGTAAAAGTCTGTTCCTGATATAAACATATCAAGCATAACTCCACTACCATCTTCAGCATCATTACCCAATAAAAGTGTAGATGAATAAGAACTTGTTCCTGGTCTAACATTCTCGAATGCTAAATCTCCACCAATTGACAAAGCAATTTCTGGATTTAAGAACCAATACTCATTTTCATCCATAATACTAGATTCACCATCTAAATCAACAGCTTCAACTGTTGTCCAATATTCACCTTGCATAGAATCTGGTGTTTCAACAGTTAATGTACATATGTAGTTTCTCATGATTGCAGAATCGAATTTTTTTAATTTTTCCTCTAAAATCCTTGCGTTACATGAAGAATCAATATTTGTATTTGTAAGATCTTCTACACAATTAACTTCAATGTCGTTTCCTACACCTTGGCTAGAGCCAACTGTAGCAAAAACATCCTCAACCTTGTTGATTCCATTTTTGTCCATTACTAGAACATTCCATTGGATTTGTTCACCTTCAAAAGCATAGTTGTTAATTCTCTCAACCATTTCTTTACCATCTAAAGAAATTCTTCCTGGTTCAGTTGCGTCATCCATAACTAATCTCTCGCCACACATCCAAACTCGTGGAACGAAATCTTCAGTACCAATATCTGGGATAATTCCTGAGCCAACACTAACAGCTAAAACTGCTGGTGATACTGCTAAAACTAATATTACTAATAGTACGCTTAAATTATTTTTCATTATATTATAAACCTCCTTTCAGCAATTTTTCCGTTAGGAATTATTCTTTCCATAGTTCTACTTCAAATGAAATTTATATAAAGTTTGTTGTCACTTTTTCATTACTGCATTTGA
>CAZXBY010000119.1:0-2603 GCA_964639055.1 Candidatus Woesearchaeota archaeon | reverse complement strand
CCTTCTTTAAATCTTTTATAACTCATAGTTGTATTGTTTTTCTTATTAAAGGAAAATTGTATTTGAAAAGTGGGAATTACTTTTCTAAGAAATATAAATATTCTGCAAGTTTTACATTTAAAACTTCTTCGTCTGCATAATTGTAAAACAAACCATCTTCTTTTATATAAATTTCTTCATCGGTATAGTTTTCTTTTAGCAAAGAAATAATTTCTTCATTTTCGTATTCGCCTAAGCAAATTGTAAGCTTTTTTGAATTATCGTTTATGAAAAAAGTAAATTCAAAACCATTTTCATCATTTGGAGTTTCCTGAACTCTATAAACAACTGTTCCGTCTTCGTCATCATTTACTATTAGCAACTTAGGCGCTCTTATTAAATGGTTAGCAACTTGCATTAAATTTTCAGTATCTAAAACCAAAAGAGAATATTGGTAACCACAATCGTCTATTAAGTTTAAATCTGAATCTATTGCAATCAAATAACGAGAAGACTCTAAATTAAACATTAATTCATCATTTTGAATCTTTAAACACTTTGAAGAACTATAAGGACTTTTGTGACCCTTTTCCTTAATAGCGTCTATTAAAGTTACTTCAACTTCAATTAACAGCTCTTCTAATAATTTTTCAAAATCTTTCATAATGCTTTTTCTTATTAAAGGAAAATGTAATCGGAAAAGAGGGAATTATTCTCCTTGTATTTCATAATCAATATGCCTTTTATCTAAGTGTTTTATTAACTCTGTTTTTGTTTTATCATATACTGTAATAGTTTTCCAACCATCATTGCCAAACATATCATAGCCAGGTACAGACACTTGCCAGTTTTTCACAGGCTCTAATAAAGGAACATCTATTATTTTACCTTCAACAAGAACGAATTTTGCCTTTCCTCTACTTTTCAATTGTTCTTCTTGAAGAATTTTATCAACTTCATCTTCATAATATTTTCCCTTGCAGAAACCCATTTATCACGCAGTGTAGATGGGATGAGCAAGGTTTGTTTTTATTAATATACGAAAAATATTTAAAATAGTTACGTAAATTTATATTTTTTCTTTTTTTTTACATATTTATAAAAAACAAAAAATGAATGATAACTTATAATGCAAAAATAACAGGAACTCCAGAAGACATGAAATTAATCATGGACTTAATGGATGAATATCGCATTATAGTTAATAAAGCATCTAAAGTACAGTTTAAGAATGGATTTAAGTCTATAACAGAAATACATAGAGCATTTTATTATTCAGCACGGGGAGAGCATTTGGGTTTTCCATCACAAATGGTTATAAAAGCAGAGCAAGAATCACTTTCATCATATAGAGCAATAAAAAGCAATAAACATAAGATAACAAAACCATTTGAGAAGAAAAATTTATCTCTGAGGCTGGATAAAAGAATTTATTCCAAAACAAACAATAAAAATGAAATAAAAATTACAACCAAAGAGGGAAGAAAAAAATTTTCTATTATTTTATATCCGAAATTGCAAGAGCTGATGGATAAATATGAATATGTTGACCCATTAATTTTTGTTCGAGACAACAAGTTGATGATTTCTTTGGCGTTCGACACATCTATAGAAATGCAAAAAGAAAGTTTATGTCTTGGTGTAGATTTGGGAATTCGAAGAGTTGCTGCTTGCTCTGATGGAAGACTTATTATAGACAAAAAATTTAATGCAGAAAAAAGAAAACTCCGTTACAACAAAAGAAAACTTCAGTCAAAAGGAACAAAATCTGCAAGAAAACACTTAAATAAATTAAAACATAAAGAAAGAAACAAGAATAAAAATCAGACACATTTGGTTGTGAATGAAATTTTAAAAACAAATGCAAATATTATTTCTTTGGAAAACTTAAAAGGAATAAAAGCAAAAAAATATAAAAAACAAAATAAAAATGCGATAAGTCAAGTGCCATTCTTCGAATTAAGAAGAATCTTAACTTATAAGGCCGAGAACATGGGAAAACATGTCTGTCTGGTTTCGCCTGCATATACAAGTCAAATTGACAATGTTTCTGGTATAAAAGAAGGAGAACGAAAAGGTTGTCGATTTTATGCAAAAAGTGGACTCGTATATGATGCAGACATAAACGCTGCAATAAATATAGCTCGAAGGAGCAAACACCCCATCTCGAACGGAAACTTTCTCGATGGGCAGGGCGAAGTCAAACGCCCAATCGCATGTAAATCACTTTTGCTCGAAAGAACTTAAGTGTATTGCAAGCCCATCCCATCGGCTATGCCGTGGGTGGGTAATTGACACCAATACTTAAAACCTTCATATACGATATAATCTAACTTTTCTTCAAATTTACTTTCAAAATATTGAAACCCTAAACAAGATTGACAAAAAATACTATGCCTTGGAGTTTCATGTATACAGTTTTCACAACAGATTTTCTTATTATCTTCCATTTTACTTTCTTTTTTACCCACTGTATGCAGAAAATTCATTACCACAACTATTGCATCGCAGCATTATTTCATACGAACCATAAAAGGCCGAAAAACATTTAGTTTCTCCACATCTACAAATAACATCACTATCTTCCTTAGCAAATTTCACATTAAATTTTTCAATAATTTTAT
>CAZXBY010000118.1:0-2611 GCA_964639055.1 Candidatus Woesearchaeota archaeon | reverse complement strand
AAGCAGACAAAGCTTTTTCTTCTTGCAATTCAGCAAAGCCCCTTTTTACTGAAGCAAATTGCCATCCCACAAAAAAAAGCCCAACCAGAATAAAAAAGAAAAATATAGCCAAAATCATAAACGCCATCTGTTGAATTTTATATTGACCACTCTTTTTCATGATTTTTACCATACCCCGCAAACCTCCCATTTTCTTGACTCTTCCAATTCAACAGCATCTGAGTATAAACCTGTCATATCTTCTATAGTAGCATTTTCTAAAGCAGAAGACCACCCATATAAAACAAGTTCTAAATTGGTACTACATCCTCGAGCATTCATTAAAGCAGCTTTACGGGCCAAAATTTTAGCAACAACACTTCCCCTATAAAGAAGCCTACGAACATTACACTCATAATTATCTTTCTCAGAAAAAATCGCAGGATACAATAAATCCCCGACATAGTCAACTATACTTCCATCTTCTAATTTCACAACCCCACTATCAAAAAAGTTTTGACAAGACTCACAATTACCCGTAACAACAATATCACAGTTACCCCCACCAAAACAAACCTCCACAGAATCATCCGAACAATTGTCAAATGAAACTACCGGAATTTTCAATGACTCCAATTCCTCCTTAACATCATCCGGAGCATCGACAAAACAATATTCATTTGCATCCGAAATCATAATAATAAAATCCGAAATTTTATACGGAAAATCAAAAGACTTAGACAAAACATAAAAAATCTTACCAATATCCTCATTTTTCCCAAACACATACTTTTCCTTAACAATCGTTGGAATTAGCTTATCCGAATATTTTTTACCAATACCAGACTCACTCCTAGCCGAAATAGAATTATAACCAAACCCAAAATCATTACACGAATTTTCTATCCAAACATTTTGTTGAAATTTAATCACCCCAAATGTTGTAGAAGTAAATCCTGCCTCCAACGGATCCGTTAAAATAGTCAATTTTTTAGCAACCTCAGCATCCGTCTGAGTCTTCATTCCCCCACCTATTTTTGTCGCCCCATAAATCGACAATAAAAGAATAGCAATTCCCGCAATAATTGCAAAAAACCAAACAAATCCAAATTCAGCCTTCTTATTTTTAACACAACACCTCATTAAAATACCAACGCAAAAGACTTTTTTAATCTATTCCTTAAACTCAAAATAATTTTTTCATAACTACTTTAAATTTTCACAAACTTTATTAAACAAATCCCCACTCAAAGTTTTTTATTCCCCCCTACTTGATAAAAGAGAGATAAAAAACTCATTAAAATTAAATCAGAAAGACTCCTTCTTATTTCAAAAATTATAACTAAACAAAAACATCAACCTTCTCACCAACACTAATATTATATTTTTCAGCTAAACCATAATTAATTTCCAAAACATATTTACTTTTTTCAGAAGAACAATATACTTCACACACTTCAGTCTCACAAGGAAAAACACTTTTAATATAAACAACATTAAAATCCTCATCAATCCAAATAATATCCAAAGAAATCATAGTATTCTTCATCCAAAAACTATAATTCCCAGAATTTTCATAAATAAAAAGCATTCCACTTCTTTCATCTAAATATTCAACATTCATCAATCCTCTCTCCCTTTCTATTAAATTATCTGCAATATTAACATCAAAACAAACTGAATCAAAACATACATCCTTCTTCTTTTCACCAAGACAAAATAAAATAAAACAAGACAAAATAACAAATATAACAATAACCAAGAAAACACACCTAATATATTTATTCTCCATCATAAAAACAACACATTAAATTATATAAAACTGTCTTAACAAATCACTCTAACCCTATCTTAGACAACATTCCTTTTTTCCCAATCACTCATCTAGTTTCTTTTTGAAACTTGTCCCACTTAACTAACCGTTACAAATTTCGACCTAGTTCCCTTTGTAATTGTCATTTCACTAGGATTAGAAATACAATACGGATTACTTGTCTCCGTCATCTTTGGAATATCTAAATGCTTAATCTCATTTTTATCCAATTCTTTAGCAACGCCAGGAGGAAGCAAAAAAGTATTAACACCAATATCATACTTATAATCCCTCAAATAATCGTCATACAAATCTTGATGAGCAGTAATATCTGCAGACAAATTAGCAAAACAAATATATTCTATCTCTTTTGGTAAATCCAAATCCATATAACGAATACTATCAGTTGACCTCCAAGATCTATCAACCTGTTTTTGCAAATCAGCATAAAATTGTCCATAATTAGCAGTCTGTCCAATACCCAAAAAAACTTTAATAATCATAAAAGCCGCAGCAAAAAAAACTATAATTAAAAATATAGAAAAAAGCATACCAAAACTCATACCAAAACTCGATTGTTGACCCCTTTTTTTTGAGCCTTGCGAAAAAAGCATGAAACATTTACTAATGTTACTTATATTAAACCGATTTTTTACTTCACCCAACATAAAAACAAAAAACCTCAAGAACTTAATAAATGCTTTGGTTAACACAATTCTATTGAAAAGATAGCCAATATTATTTATTTCTTTTACTTTTATTCACTTCTTTTTATAAAAAATAATAACAAAAACAGCAATCAAAACAATAACAATAGCC
>CAZXBY010000117.1:0-2620 GCA_964639055.1 Candidatus Woesearchaeota archaeon | reverse complement strand
TTAAAGCAGACACTTGGACTGTTGCTGTCACACCTAATGATGGTTTTGAAGATGGAACTGCTGTAACAAGTAATACTTTATTTATTGAATCAGGAACTCCTCAAGGTAGTAAGTTTGAAATTAAAGATCCAGATGGAGTAACTGTTGCAAGTATAGATAGTGTTGGGGATATGTTCATTAAAGGGATAATTGCACAAAGTCAAGGAAGTTTAACTCCCACATCAAATTCATTTATTGTAGAGGATAATTCTGGAACAGTTGTTGCATATGTAAATTCTTCTGGTTATATTTTTGCAACTGGAAGTTTATATGAAAATAATGCATTAAGTATTTCTGGAAGTAATCTCGAAATTAGAAATAATACAAATTCACTAGTTGCATTTTTTGATAGTGTAGGAAATATAAAATTAAATGGGTAATTAGCTCAAAATTATGATAATCCCTGAGGTAATAAAAATGAAAAATAAAATTACAAAAAAACAATTTGAATTTATTTTACAAAATGGTGAAGGATTAAATATAGAATTTAAAGAAAATTTTGATTCTAAAGGTTTGGCTAAAGAAATAGTTGCTTTTGCAAATGCTAAAGGTGGAAAAATATTTTTAGGTGTTAATGATATGGGGGTTATTAATGTAATTAAAATAACAAACAAGTTAAAATCTCAAATTCAAGATATTGCAAGAAATTGCGATCCTTCAATAAAACTAAACTTAATTGAATTGAATAATGTTTTGATAATTGATGTTTTTGAAGGAGAAAATAAACCTTACAAATGTTCTCAAGGATTTTTCATAAGGCAAAGTGCTAATTCCCAAAAGATGCAAAGAAATGAAATTATTGAATTTATTAATCAAGAAGGAAAAATAAAATTTGATAATATTCTAACAAAAATAAAAAATTATGATAATAAACTTGTTGAAGAATATTTAATTAAATCAGGGATAAAACAAAAAGCAGATAAAAATACTTTATTCAATTTAGGTATTACTAATAAAAATGGATTTCTAAATAAAACAGGAATACTATTTTTCACAAAAAATCCAAAACAATATTTAATTAATGATTATCTTACTTGTGTGAGATATAAAGGGATAGAAAAAGTTAAAGTTATTGATAGAAAAGATTTTGAAGGAACTTTAATTAGTCAGGTTGAAAAGGCAATTGAATTTGTAAAAAGAAATACTCGTCTTGAGTATGAAATTAAAGGATTACAAAGAAAAGAAATTCCAGAATACCCAATTGAAGCAATAAGAGAAGCAATATTAAATGCAGTTATCCATAGAGATTATACTCAAGAAGGTGCTAATGTCCAAATTGATATTTTTGATAATAGATTAATAATTACAAATATGGGGGGTTTAATCAAGCCTTTAACAAAAGAAAAATTAGGAACTCTTGCAGTAAGAAGGAATCCTCTTATTGCGGATTTATTTCATAGAGTTCATATGGTTGAAAAGATTGGTTCTGGAATTAATCGTATAAAAGATGAATGTAAAAAACATGGTAATGTTAAATTTAGTATAGAAATAAATGGTTATTTTATTTCTCAGTTTAAACTTATTAAAACTATAAGTAAAAGTTCGTTAAAAAGTTCGTTAAAAAGTTCGTTAAAAATCTTTAATTTAATAGAAGAAAATCCATATATTTCAATTTCTGAACTTGCAACTAAACTTAATCTTAATAGGCGATCAATAGATAAGAATATTGTAAAATTAAAACAAAAAAAGTTACTAAAAAGAATTGGTTCACCTAAGGGGGGCCATTGGAAAATAATTAATGATAGTCCTTAATTCACAGGATAAAAAAAATACGGAGGAAGTAAACAAAAATGAAAAACAACAAAACAAAACCAGTATGGAAGTATGCAGTAATTTACTCTTTGTTTGTGATTGTGCTTTTGTTATTAGTTTTGAATGCATTTGACGCAAATAGTAAATTGAAAATAATAAATACAGGTAGTTGGGAATGTGCACAAACAGAGTGTACAAGATTGATGACGCCTGAAGAGATTGCAACAAGTATTTGTGAACTTGATACAACAACAGGACAAACTATGTGTAGAGTTAATGTCGATGGAGAAGAAGCATTAGCACCAATTGATCAGTTAAATTTAACTCAAGTTCAATTTTGTGCTGAGTATCTTTGTGTTAAAGAAGTACAAGCAAGGGATGTAAATTATCCTGTAAATGTAACTGTTACATAAGCTATGTTAGAGGAGGTAATGTAAAAAATGGAATATAAAAAAATATCTGAAACTTGTAGATTAGGTATTTTAAAAAATAAATTAATTAGTAAACTATTTTTTACAACAAAAAACTCTTCTAATGTAGCGACAGCTATGCAACTTTTTATTTTATTATTAATTTTTATTTTATTATCAACAAGTGTTTTAGCTGTTCCTCAAACTTTTAATATTCAAGGAAGATTAACAGATGACTCAGGCACAATATTGCAAGGAAGTTATGCAATGAGTTTCGGGATTTATACTGTTGTTTCAGGTGGATCAAAGTTATGGGAACAGAATATGACTGTTGCAACAGATACACATGGAGTCTACAATGTAATCTTATCTGATATAGATGCTGATCTTGATGGTCAACTATTCTTAGGGATTGTAGT
>CAZXBY010000116.1:0-2815 GCA_964639055.1 Candidatus Woesearchaeota archaeon | reverse complement strand
AAAAGCAAGGTTTTTTAGGGATGTATTTTGATTAGTTTATGGACTATTATTTGGGGTTGGTTTTTGTATGTTGATTGTTGTCCGATGATTTTTACTTTGTCTTCTTTTTTTATGTTTATTAATTCATTAGTGAATATAATGTAATTGTTTGAATTATTAGTAAGGGTTATTGTTATTTTGTTGTTTGAATATTTTATTGTGTTTATTATTCCGGCTTGTTTGACTTGGTTTGTATTAAGGATTATTAAATTTATTAGAAGAAGAAGAATTGTTGAGATAAATAATATCTTTTTAAGGGTCATTTAAATTTTTAGATTTTTTAATTTTTCCTGTATTTTGTTGAGTTCCTCATCTATTCTTGACATTGGTTGAAAGGAGGTGGGATATGTTTTTGTGTGTGGAGTATAAACTTGTTCTGTATGTTTTTGTTCTAGTATTCCTATTTGTAGAGATGTTGGTAAGGATTTTTGTAATTTTGAATAGCTATCCTTTATGTCGTTGATGGTTTTTTTTAGGAGTTTCCTCTGCTGTGTTTTAATTTTTGAGAGTTCATTTAGTTTTTTGATTCGTTCTAACGTATTTACTGTTTTTATGTGAGTTTTTAGTAGATTTATTTTATTTTTTTTGTATGTCTGAAATGTAATTGGTAGGAAAATTTCTGTATCTATTTTTGAAACCATTTTTTTAAATTTTATTGAATATTTCTTTATCAATTTGGGTTAGAAAGGATTTCATTTCTGTTACATCTTGTTTCCAGCTTTCTATTTCTCTTTCTTCTTCTTCTTTTGTCATTTCTAGGCTTTGAAGAACTTTTTCCATTTCCTGAATTTTTCGATTTACTTTTTCGAAGTTTTCTTTTGTTTCATTAAATTTATCTATTCTTACAAAGAATGGTTGTTCTTGATTTAAGATGTTTTTATTTTGTTTAATGTTTAATTCTGTTGTTATTGTTGGTATTTTTTCTTGGCTAATACTAGGAATTAGTTGTTGGGTAGGAATGGGTTGTGATGTTGGCATTGGTGTCGGCATTGAGGGCATTGTATTTTGCGGGGTAGGAGCGGGTTGTGGTGTTGGCATTGGTGTCGGCATTGGTGTCGGCATTGAGGGCATTGTGTTTTGAGGGGCAGGGATAGGTTGTGATGTTGGTTGGGGTATTGAAATGTGTGAAGTTGAAGGAGTTATATTACTAGGTGAGACGTTGGCAGGTATTTCTGGCACTTGCAATTTTTTTTTCCCGAAGAGACCCATATATATTAATGGTTGAATTTTGTTTTTATACGTTTGTCTTAATTTAAGAATTACAACTATTATTTTGTTTTGAATTCTACAATGTCTTTGTCCTTGAGTATATGTTCAATTCCAACGGATTGTCCGCCGAAATGCAACTTTTTCTTTACAAAAGAAAAGTTGGCAAAAGAAAAAATTATAGTTTCTGAATGGAAAATAAATTCCCATTAGAAAAAGATATGATGATTTGTGCATCATTTATTTCGTCTTGAATTCTACGATATCTTTGTCTTTTAGTACGTGTTCAATTCCAACGGATTGTCCGCCGAATTTTGATGAGGGTCCCCAGATTTTTGTTTGTTTTATTTTTTTTGACATGCCTTTGAGTATTTTTTCGGCAGCGTTTTTAATTGTAGAATTTTTTTTAAGTATCATTGGTTCTATTGAAGGTTTTTTTGATGGTTCTTTTGTGTATATTCTAATTATAGGGAATGTTTCAAATATTTCTTTTTTTAGCGCTATTATTTCTAGGTTGTTTAGTTTGTGGTTGAAGTGCCATGTTTTCAATTTTCTGTGTTTTGATTTTAGTGTTGCCTTTAATTTTCTTTGTTCTGTTTCGTTTAGTAAATCTGTTTTGTTGTAGATAAATATTTTTTTTGCTTTTGATTTCCAAAGATATTTGTCCGATTCTTTGATTTGGTTTAATGAGTTAATTACTATTAATAGTGTATCAGTTGAATTTATAAGAGATTTGTCTTGGGCTGGGAAAGGGGCGTCATCAATTATTTGAATTTGTGCATCTTGGTATTTGAAAGTTCCGAGCTGTGTTTTGTATGTGGTGAATGGATGTGGAGAGGTTTTTGCTTTTGGACTTTTATTTTTCAGAATATTGAATATTGTTGTTTTTCCGGTATTTGGGAATCCACAAATTGTACATTGCATGTCTGGTTTTTTGATGCCTGCTTTTGAGAATTTTCCGGATTTTTTTCGTTTTTCAAGTCCTTGTTTTAGCTTTTTATATCTGGTTGTTAGGTTCTTTAACATGTTTTCGGAAGATTTATGTTTTGGGCACTCTTTCATCATTATTTCTAGGCAGGCTATTCTTTCTTCGTCAGATTTTGCTTCGTTAAATTCTTGTTCTGCTCTTTGATAGAATGGTGATTGATTAGTTGATGCCATAACTTTTATAAGTAGGGGTGATTTAAGAAAGTTATGGCTTTTACATGGGAATTTTATCTTGCTATGGTTTTGTTTTTTATTGCAATTGTTATTATAATAGTTTTTGTTTATTTGTTATTTTGGCCTCAGGGAAATATTTTTGATAGGTTAAAAAATAGAATAATGGGTAGAAAAAGTAGTGGAGTGGTAGTTAAAGGGAAGAGTGTTTCTGCTAGAAGGGGTGGAGGAGCGGTAACTCAAGAGAAGGGGGGGTCTGCTATAAAGAGTAAGGGAAATTTTAGGATGTTTAAAAAAAAGAGTGTTGCTTCTGAACAAGGAAGGGTTAATATTGTTGGAGGATAAAAAGATGAAAAAAAAAAGAGGGGGAAGGATGGTGTATATGGTTATTTGAAAGAAAAGTTGGAGAGGA
>CAZXBY010000115.1:0-2841 GCA_964639055.1 Candidatus Woesearchaeota archaeon | reverse complement strand
TTGATTAATAAATTCAAGGAACATGTTGATTCTTATGATGTTAAGTTTATTGAGAAAGTTGCTTTAGGAATTAAGAAGGAGAAGGATTTATTTGTAGTCGATATTAAAAGTGAGAAAATAAGTGGCAAAACTATAATTCTTGCGCTTGGGACAAAACATAGAACATTAGACATTAAAGGAGAAAATGAATTGACTGGAAAAGGGGTTAGTCATTGTGCGACGTGTGATGGTATGTTTTTCAAGGGGAAAGATGTTGTTGTTATTGGTGGGGCTGATTCTGCTGCGAAGGCTGCATTATTTTTGGCAGATATCGCGAATTCTGTTAAAATTATTTATAGGCAACAGGTACTTAGGTGTGAAGGAATTTATTGCAAACGGATTGGGAAAAAGGAAAATATTGAAACTATTTACCATGCCGTTCCCGTTGAAATATTAGGAAAGGATAAGGTTAAGGGTATTAAGATTAAAGTTGATGATAAGGAATCTGAGTTGAAGTGTGATGGTGTTTTTGTTGAGATTGGAGCTGATCCTTCGGGTGATGTCGCGAAGAACTTAGGAGTTAAGTTTGATTCAAAAGGACATATTTTAACTGATAAATCTTCTAAAACAAATGTCGAAGGGGTATATGCGGCGGGGGATATGACTGATACTCCACTTCGGCAAATTGTAACTGCAGCGGCTGAGGGTGCTGTTGCTGCACATTCGGCACATGAATTTTTACAGAAAAAATAAATTGATCTTAAAAATCTTCGGCATTAAGGGGATTAATGACCACTATCCCATGCACTCCTTCAAAGTGTGAATCTGTTGTTAGTATTTGTTCTATTCTGTTATTTTGCATTATCAAGGCGTGAATTGAGTCTGGGATATTTCCTCCATACTTTAAGATGATCTTTTGCAGATGATAAAAGAATTCCTCACAATCGTATTTTTCTTCTTGGCTTGAGTTTACAAATTTAAGTTTTGCTTTACTTACTCTTTTTTCTCTTTGTAGTTTTTCTACATATCTATTCGCTTTATTAGGATTTACTTTGTATTCCCTTATGAGAACCTTGACTATTTCTGTCAATGTCCATTCTGAGGTAACAAACTCAATATTTAAATCAAGGGAATTATTCAAAAACTCTTCAACTTTTTCGTATCCTTCTCTTTTTAAAAAAAGAGTTATGAAAATATTTGTATCGACATATATTTGTTCTTTCATTTTAGTCTTTAACTTTCCTCCTTGTCTTAAAGATAATTTTTTGAGGATGCTTGATTATCCTAACTGCTTTAAACTTTACTATTGAACCGTCAGATTTTTTGAAAGTAAGAACTATCTCTTTCTTTATTCCTTTTTTCAATATAAAATTTATCTTTTTTTTATGTGTTTTTTCTTCCATTGTGTATTGATAAAGAATCAATGGTTAAAAAATTATACTATTCTTAAAAAATGCTCTTATTGAAAAAAAAATGGATAGTTCAATTAATTTAAATCATTCCCATACTTGTTGCCATTAGCATTCCAACCCCTAAGCATAAAATGATTATCCCGGCAATTAAATGAAGAATTTTTAGTTTCCCTTGCCTGAATTTTTCGGCTTTTTCTGTGGTAGTAAGTCCGAAATAAATTGCTAATGTTATAAATATCATTGGTGAAATAAAAATTAGATTATATAATATTAATAACGATATTGCATAGGCTCTCGTTGTTGCTTGCGCAAGTAAACCTAATATGACTATATATGGACCTGATGTGCATGGTAATAAGAATAAACTAACTACAAATCCTATAAAAAATGCGCCTGGGACTGATGTAACTCCTTTTATTAGCCCTTTCATTCTTGGTCTCCAACTCCGTGGAACTTCCATTACAAACCATTTTCCATACCATAAAAAATCTTTAAGGTTAAATAATCCAATAAATATTGCCAATATTGCTACGACTAAATAAAACGTATGACTTAATCCTGTTGCTTGAATTGCAGAATATAATCCTATACCCATTAGAAAATATGATATAAAAATAGAGAGTGAAAATGCTAGTCCTGAAAATAATGCTTTTTTTCTATTTGTTGAGACCAAGATTGTTGACATTAAAATTATTAAAACGGCAAATGCACAAGGGTTTATTGCATCAACTATTGATGCTGATATTACTGCGGGAATTGTTAATCTTTCAAACGCAGTAGTTTTGTCTCCAATTAATTTAATTGTTTCGTTATCTTTTATTTTATTGAAAGGGTTGTCGCATCCATTTTTTAAACATTCTTCAACTTCTTTCTCTATTGAATTTGCTATTGAGTCGCTAAACCCTACAATAATTTTGTTGTCTATAAACGTTGTTGGTACTCCCTCGATCTTTTCTTCAAAAGCAGAAGTCATCTGTTCGAACAATTCTCTTTGAGCTTGATCAAAATAAGTTTCATGTTTTTCAATTATTAACGATGGATATTTGTCCTCTAATGATTTCAAAAAACTTAAACCTTTGGCACAATGAGGGCACCCCTTCCCGTAGAAAAAGTGCAATGTTATCTCATCTTCTTGCGAATTGTTTGCTAAACCGAATGGAGCTAAAGAGAATAGTATTAATCCTAATAAAATTACTAAATTAATTTTTTTTATAATTTTCATTTTAACCTAAACTTTTTATAAACTCCTTTAATTTGCCATTCTCTTCTTGAAACTTAATTCCTTTTTCTTTTAATGAAGAGGTCATATTCCCGCCAACCTTTCCTGCAATTACTAAATCAACTTTTTTTTCAGCCAACATATAAGCTACAGAAAAACCTGCTCCGCCAGAACCTGATGCAAATGGATTTTTTATTGTTTCTATGATTTTTTTATCTTTAAAAATAAGAT
>CAZXBY010000114.1:0-2858 GCA_964639055.1 Candidatus Woesearchaeota archaeon | reverse complement strand
CTCGAAGCCACAGAACAAGTTCTTTGCGTTAAAGGAAAACTTGGGTTGAAATAAAAGTTTAGTTTTCACTCGAAGCCACAGAACAAGTTCTTTGCGTTAAAGGAAAACTTGGGTTGAAATAAAGATCTTATAAAGATTTTTAAAGTTTATTCTATAATTATTTATTATGGTGACTACATACTCTGATATCTTTCTTGAAAGTGCAAAGTTGCCTAATTTGATTTCTGCATATGGAACTGTTTTTAAGGAGGACTTTGATCATCCAAACCAGAAAACACAAAGAGAGCTAGATAGAGTATCTAAGACAATAAAAAGTCTTTCTCCTAAGAAGAGGGCAGAAGGAGCTTCCATTCTTTCTGAAAGATTTGCTCATGCTGAATCGCCAGAAAAAGCGGCAGAGTATGATGTATTACGTAATAATTATCGATCTCGATTCCAACCTCCTATTGGATCATTTTAATGGCTCAATAAACTTAAATCTTGCTACCTTTATTCCGTTGATATCTTTTTGTGAAACAAAATCCTCTAATAACCTTGTCCAAACTTGTCCCATTGGAAACTCCTCTGGCTCATATAGAGCTTTATATATGACGATGTCTTTTAGTGTTTCGCAATCTTTTCCTATTGCAATTACTTCATAAAGTCCACCTTTGAAATGTTTATATTTTCCTAATTTAACTTGTTGCATTATTTTTGTGGATGGAATAATTATTTAAGTTTATAGCTCTTTTTGTAAATCTATATAAAAGTCTCTTTCTTGATATTATTTATGGATTACTCGAAATTATGTGATGTTTATGAAAAAATGGAAAACACTAGTAAGGGACTTCTTAAGGCTAATATTCTTTCGGATTTTTTGGGGGAAATTAAGGAACATTCTGAATATATTTATTTAATACAGGGCAAGGTTTTTGCTGATTATGATTCTAGAGAGTTAGGAATGAGTGGACAATTGATGATTAGGGCAATTGCAAAAGCTAGTGGACATGATGATAAAGATGTTATTAATGAGTTTAAAAAACTGGGTGACTTGGGAGATGTTGCACAAGAACTTGTTGGGAAAAAGAAAAGGCAGACTGCATTGTTTTCTAGTAAACTTAGCATAAATAAGGTTATTGAAAATTTGAAAAAAATATCTGAATTAGAAGGTAAGGGTACGGTTGACACGAAGATTGGTCTTGTTGTTGAGCTTTTACATTCAGCAAATCCGAAAGAGGCAAAATATATTATTAGAACTGTTATTGGTGATTTGAGAATGGGGGTTGGAAGTGGTATTATTCGAGATGCTATTGTTGAGTGTTGTTTAAGACCTAAGGATTTAACAGAAAAAAAAGAATTTGCCTCCAAGGTCCAAGACGCTTATGATAAGGCAACCGATTTTGCATTGGTATTTGATAAGGCTTGTGACAATAGCTTAAACTTGATTAGTTTGTCTCCGGGAAAACCGGTTAAGGTTATGTTGTATCCGAAGGCGAAGGGTGCGAAAGATGCGTTTAACATTGTTGGTAAACCTGCGGCTTTTGAGTATAAATATGATGGATTTAGAATGATGGTTAATAAGGATGATAAGGGAGAAATTAAAATTTTTACAAGGAGACTTGAGAATGTTAGTCGTCAATTTCCTGATGTTGTTAAATTTGTCAAAAAGAATGTTCTGGGTAAAAGTTTTATTATTGATGGTGAAGCAGTTGGTTTTGATTCAAAGACTAAAACATATAAAGAATTTCAGGCAATTAGTCAGAGAATTAAAAGAAAATATGAGATTGAGAGATTGGCTGAGGAATATCCTGTTGAGTTTAGAGTTTTTGATATTATTTATTATGAGGGGAAAAGTTTACTTGAGGAGGGTTATGAAAACAGAAGAAAATTATTGGAAAAAATTGTTCATGAAAAGAAATGGGAGATTGGTCTTGCAGAAAGGATTGTAACTGAAAGCGTTGAGGAGGCTGAAGATTTTTTTGATAAAGCGTTAAATGATGGGCAGGAAGGATTAATGGTTAAGGGATTAGATAAACAATATAAGCCGGGAGCTAGAGTTGGGTATGGAGTTAAATGGAAGCCTGAGGATAAAGATTTTGATTTAGTTATTACTGGTGCTGAATGGGGAACTGGAAAAAGAGCGGGATGGTTGACATCATTTGACGTTGCGTGTCGTTCGGAAGATGAACTATTGGATATAGGTAAAGTATCAACTGGTTTAAAGGAAAAGGAGGAAGAGGGTTTAAGTTTTAAGGAGATGACTGAGATGTTAAAGGAGATTGAGGTTGAGGAACATGGTCGTAAAATAAAAGTTAAGCCTAAAATTGTTGTTGCGGTTCAATATCAGAATATTCAAAAGTCGCCTACATATTCTTCAGGTTATGCTATGAGGTTTCCAAGAATTGTAAGGCTCAGACCTGACAGAGGGGTGAGTGATATTGCGACATTAGACGAGATTGAAAAAGAGGCGTAGGAGTTTTATTTTAAAAAAAAAGTGCTCTTTTTCTTAATATCATTTTATTGATATTCCCTTTATTTCTTTTCCTCATATTAAGTGAGTGGAGGAATAAATCAAGGTCTATAAATTAAACATAATGTTAAGTGGAAAATTAATCTCGATTAAAAGTGAAAGCTTTTTATAAAAAAAATAAAAAAAAATAAAAATATTGTAGTTTATTCACCAAAGCCTTTATAAAGGAAATATGATTTGATTGGTTATGGCTGTGTCTAAAAAGAGTAGTAAAAAAGATACTACATTAAAGGTTCAAAATATTGTTGCTACTACTTCTTTAGAAAAAGATGTGAGTTTGACTAAGCTTGCTAGGACTCAACCGAATACTGAATATAATCCTGACACTTTTCCTGGTCTTGTTTTAAGG
>CAZXBY010000113.1:0-2871 GCA_964639055.1 Candidatus Woesearchaeota archaeon | reverse complement strand
CTCATATAAATAATCCCGCCCTAACTATAACTTGAATAACCCACAGGGCCTGCATAAGGTAATTCCCGATAGTATTTTGTAAGATTTAAATAGCACAAATCCATCCACAGGGGAAAGTATGGAAGAAATAAATAAGATATCTAAATCAAGCATAATCAGAACTATAGTTGCATGGCTTATGGGAATTTTGGCTTTGTTGTTAATTGTAAATCTACTAAATCAAATTGAATTTATAAAAACTCTTACCTCAAGTGAAGATAGTCCTTCTATGATTATAATTTTGATTATTTCTGCAATGATTTCTATCAGAATTGGAAGAGCGATTTATTATGGAAAATTAAATGGAGGTGTGTCACCCAGAGGTAATAAGCGGTTTATGTATTGGATTGGGATTATTATAATTTTAGGAGTTTTAGGAGAATTTGTGTTCATGTTGCTTAATGCTATAGTTGGTAAAAATATAGTTTTAATAGTCATAGTATCAATTTTTGTATGGGTCATAGCATTTGAGTTGGTTAGAATGTTTTCTGCACAAATTTCAAAATTTATAAAAAAATGGGACATTTTTAAACATAAAGATTATTATAAAACTTTGCTTAAAGCCGGGAAATACGAGGAAGCTCTAAAAAATATTCGTTTTTTTGTTGCAAAGGGAGATATGGAGGCAGAACATAATTTAGGCCTGATGTATGCTAATGGATATGGTGTTAAACAAGATAATAAAGAAGCTCTAAAATGGTATCAAAAAGCAGCTGACCAAGGTTATGATAAAGCAGAAAATATTTTCGGTCTTATGTATATGAGGGGAGATGGCGTTAGGCAGGATTATAAAGAAGCTTTGAAATGGTTCGCAAAGTCTTCAGAGCACGACAATGGCGAAGCTCAGTATAATTTAAGTATTATTTATTATTTCGGATTAGGTGTGCCTCAAGATTGTGAAAGAGCTATGAGGATTCTAGGAATGTCTGCTGCATATCACCAATGTGATTATCAAAAGGCAGAATTTGTTTTGGAAGATTTAGATAGCTCTAATGTACAATTTGATTCAGAGGATATATGTGAATTAGAAAAGATGGAAGGGGCTAGGGAGTTTTTAAAAGTATATAAAGAGCTGATAAAAGAGGGTAATGCTGAAGCCCAATTTAGATTAGGACGTATGTATGACCAAAGTGAATGTGACGAGCTTGGTTTACCTCAAAATGAGAAAGAAGCATTGAAGTGGCTGAAAAAATCAGCTGAGCAAGGTTACTTGGAAGCTCAATATTATTTAGGTCACCTGTATAATACTTCTTTTATCTTTTCTAAGGAAGCCACGGATGGCACAGAATCTGTTGAATGGTATAAAAAAGCAGCGGAACAAGGTCATACTGAATCTCAATTGTCTTTAGGGCTTATGTATTATGAAGGTTTCGGTATAAAACAAAATTATAAAGAAGCATTAAAATGGTTTAAAAAAGCAGCGGAACAAAATTTACCTCTAGCTCAATATAAATTAGGCATTATGTATCAAAATGGAGATGGTGTTAGGCAGGATTATAAAGAAGCTGTAAAGTGGTATGAAAAAGGAGTTTATCAGGGTTTAGCCGAAGCTCAATTTCAATTAGGAGCTATGTATCAGGAGGGGCAAGGATTGTCTCAAGATTATGAAAAAGCCATAATGTTGTTTAAAAAATCAGCTAAACAAGATTATGAATATGCTCAAGGGGTTTTAGGTTTGATGTATTATGAGGGGCAAGGAGTTTCTCAAGATTGTGTTCAGGCTTACAAATGGATAAGTCTTGCAAGTTCTCAAAATAAGGAATACATAGAAATAAAAGATGGAATTGAAAAGATTATGACAAAAGAACAAATTGCAAAAGCTCAAAAATTAGCTTCTGAATTTATTCCAAAAGAGGATACTGGAGAAATGGAATGAATGTAAAGAAGTTTTTTTCTGGATTTAACGTAATTCGTGCGGTTGCTATTTTAATGCTTCTTATAGCACTTGCAAATAACCCGTATGGATATTATATTTTCTTGCGGTGGATAATATGTCCTATTTCATTATATTGTGCTTTAGCTGCGTATAGACAAAACAACGAAGGATGGATATGGATATTTGGAGTTAATGCTCTTGTTTATAATCCAATAATTTCAGTGCATTTGAGTAAATCAATTTGGGGATTTGTTAATATTGTTTCAATAGTTTTTGTTATTGCTTCATTTTTCTATTTAAAAGAAAAGAGTTCCAAAAATTAATTCAAATAAAAAGGAAAGGCCTAATTGTATGGCGATTTGTCGACTTTGTGGATTTGAAAAAGAACTTCAAGAAAGTCATATAATTCCTGCTTTTGCTTCTCGTTGGATAAAGGAGACGGGAGCAACTGGATTTTTACGAGATGCAATAAATCCCAATAAACGAATTCAAGACACTACTAAAATGAAACTTCTTTGTCGAGAATGTGAAGTGTTATTTAGTAGGCATGAAAGTATATTCGCTTCAAAAATATTTCAACCCTATGTTGCAAAAGAATTAGATGCTCGTGGAATATCACAAGGCCATATAAAAGAGTTTAAATACGATTCATGGTTGCTTCATTTTATTATTTCAATTCAATGGCGATTTTTAATTTCTATACAAATAAATAAAAAAAATATTTCCAATATTCACCCTTTTGAATTAATTTGGCGAAAATTTCTTCTTAATACTTATCCTGATACAGGAATTTGTGAGTCGTATATGATTTTTCTTCATAATTTATCTGGTGAAATAGGATTTCCAAATTTAAAATTTGGGCAAAATGTAAATAGATACATATTAACAACTACTGATGCAACTACATTCTTTTGCAAAAAGAAGCTTGGGATTTACTCTAAAATCGGACCAATAGT
>CAZXBY010000112.1:0-2876 GCA_964639055.1 Candidatus Woesearchaeota archaeon | reverse complement strand
AACGTAATATCTCCGTTAACTACCTCAGCCCCCACTCCATTAATAACAACCTCGTCAAAATCCTCCATCATCGTAATGCTAGCATACCCTTTTTGAAAAGTATCAGACAACTTCGCCTCAAAATAATTCGCAAACTGATTCGCAATAGTAGCAGAATCAGCACCAGCTTCCGCCAAAGAAGCTAACGATTTAAGTCCTAAGGGACTAACCAAAGCATCAGGTATACTCGATACATCAAGACCAAGACTAGCTGCAATTTGTTTCCTTGCATTATTCTTAATACTAGATATTGCCCCTTCACTAGTCGCAGAAGAATCCTTTTTCCCAAACAATGACACAACAGCATTCTTAAGTTGCTCTCCTCCCTGTAAAGTTTGAAGACTTTTCAAAGCACTAATTTCTTCCGGACTCAACCACCCCCCTGCTCTCCCTTGACTAATTAAATTATCAACATCCTGTGAACTCAAACTTTCGCCTTTTGAAATAAATTCGCTAATCGTATTTAGCTGAGAAACCTTTGCTTTTAACTCTCCAGACAATGTAGACAACTTACTTTGAAGATTACTCCTATCAATAACATTTTCCATCGGACTTTGAACATTCAAAACAGAGTTACCATCATCATCCAACCCCACCATAATCGATCCCTGCCCATTTTCTTTCAACCCTTTTTTCGCAGCTTCCAATTCATCTTCACTATCAAAAAAGAAATACTCCACATCATTCCCAAACTCTCCTATTATTTTTTTATCAGGATCCTCTATCAATAAATTCTTTATTGAACACACACTCCCATCCTCATCAAGAACAAAAGTTCCATCCTTCCTATCCGCTTCATAAGTTTCTGACTCTTCATTATAAATAGGATCACCGTCCTTACCTTTTGTATATTTATTAAACGCAGAAATTTCCCTCCCATCATTAAACTTAAACGTCGCTCCTGTGTAATCTCCATCCTTATTCTTCCTCAGTTTCCCTTCAGAATCACGATCAAACTTTAAACCATAACTCGGCTTATCTCCAGTCAAATCGACACTCATCGACCCATCACCATCGTATACTCCCGAGAACGGACTCCCCGAGTCAGCAACGAACCCTCCCTCACCATCAGAAACAACTTTGTTCAACTCTCTATTAGACCCGATATTATACCCCGGCTCTCCATCTTTAACTTTAAGCTCAAAAACATTACCATCCGCTCTAGTCATTTTATAAGTATTAACGCCTCCCTCTTTTGTTCTCTCAAATTTAACCCAAGGATTATCACTTCCTTCGTTTACTTTCTTCATCTCTTCAGGATTAAGAAAAAAGTTAGTATTCCCAATAGAATCCCCCGTAAAGCCCATCTCTTGATCAAACCCAGCGAACTCGACCCCATAATTTTCACTATACGACCTCATAAAAGAAGCCATCGCATCCTTGTCCAAATCTTTCCAAAACCTACTTTTTTCTTCTCCATCAAACCCTTTCCACTGATTCCAGAACCGTTCTTGTTGCTCAGAGTTAAGCTTCTCAACTCTCTCAACAATCATCCTTCTTTGAGATGCCGTACTCCCTCCTTCACCAAGAAAAGCGTCATGTATAACTCCATCGAACTGATTTTCTAAATATACCCTCAGCTTTTCGTCCTTAAGATCCTCCTCAGAAACAATAAACACAAAAGCTAAAACTAACAATAAACAAAATATAATAATTTTATTTTTCATCATCTAGGCACATCCATATTCAACTCTTCATTTATTTTCTTAAATATATCTTCATCAAAACCCTCTTGCGGCAAATCACCAAACAAAACATCACCAACCACATAATTGTCTAAGAAGACAAAATTCGAAGGATAATTATCACCATTGTTTGAAGACAAAACTATTAACACAACATCTTCATCATAATTCAAAACATAAATCGAGATATTATACTCCTCCGCTAATTCATACAAACAATCCATACACATAAAATCCGGATCCAAAAAACGAGAAGAGACATAATAATCTGCTATACTATAAAACCCATAAAAATCAGAATCGATAACAATTGGCATTTCTTCAAAGTCAAGAAGATAATTCTCATCATCCGACACAACCGTCAACTCCAAGTTATTATTAAACAATACGCCCTCTTCTCCAACTTCAACCTCAATATTAAAATCTCCATAGCTCAATTCATATCCTTCATACTCTCTTTTAGCAAAATCAACACAAAGATGCAAATTATATCCTACCGAATCCGCAATCTCAAACTCCATAAATTCTAAATCTGGAAAAGTGACATTTTCGTCAACAAAATAAAAAGGAACAGTAACACCACCATAAATTATATAGCTTCCATATGGCTCACCATAATATCCTCCCTGAACACCTACATAGTCTAAAGAATCTTGATAAACAATTTTGAAACAATCTAACAAATCATCCTGCAAAGAAACCCCTTTAAAATTATACCCTCTCTCTTCCACATCCTTATCACCAATATTGTTAACCACAAAATATCCAACAACCCCAAAAACCACAACAATCGCAATAATAACAAATAACGTCAACTGTCCCCCTTTATCAAACATCATAATAATCACAGCAATCATAACTATATAAATATTTTTTCAAAAAGCAACTAATCCAACAATTTCCCAGTTGCTTTTTTACTCTCTACATAATCATCAAGTCCCATCTGAATAGTCTTAGATATCTCTTCAACTTCCTGACTAAACAAATCCAAATTTCCTTTAGAATCAATAAAAACATTCATCAGCCTCTCCTCAATCTTATTTCTACCACCACCAGCTTCACTATCCAACCCCAAATTAAACAATATAATAGGCAACTCTCCAATAACCATCCCCACACAACACATCTTGTTAATAATCAAATCAACAACAT
>CAZXBY010000111.1:0-2890 GCA_964639055.1 Candidatus Woesearchaeota archaeon | reverse complement strand
TTTTTTATTCATGAAAAATACAATAACAGAAGAAAAAGTAACAAAATATTTCAATGTAACGGAGAGTGCATTAAAAGTAATAAAAGATAGTGTTTTTTATGGTAAAGAAAAAGAAGCAAAAGAAATTATTGAAATGGTAACAAATTATGTTTCTGATGCACATCATTTTCAAAATAAGGATGATTTGGTCAATGCCTTCGCTGCTTTAAATTATGCTCATGGTTGGATTGATTCAGGCGTAAGGTTAAAAGTTTTTAATGTTAATGATGATAAACTGTTTACTGTTTGTTGATTTTTCTAAAAAATTTATAGTAATAACCCTTAAATATATCTTTTACTTTAATCTGTAATGAAAATGGAAAAGTGGGTGATAAGTTTAGGTGGCTCTAGGATTATCCCTGAAGATGTTGATGATATTTTCCTTAAAGAATTTAAAAAATTAATTTTAACATCTAAAAAATCATATAAATTCATAGTTGTAACTGGGGGTGGAATAACTGCAAGAAAATATATTGAGGCATTACAAGAAATGAATAAGGGGATAAAAAAACAGTCAGAGATGGGGATTGCAATAACTCGATTTCATGCAAATTTTTTAATGAGAATATTTGGTAAGCCTGCAAATGACGAGCTTCCTTTTTCAATAAAACGAATAAAGAATTTAATTTTGAAAAATAAGGTTGTGTTTTGTGGAGCTTTAAGAGATAAGAAAAGGCAAACAACTGATGCAACTGCAGCAAAAATAGCATCGTCGCTTAATTGTTCATTTATTAATTTGACAAATGTAAAAGGTTTGTATACAGATAATCCAAAAACTCATTTAAATGTTAAATTTATTAAAGAGATAACATGGAAAGATTTTAATAATATGACAAAAAAAATTAAATTTAAAGCGGGGCAACATTTTGTTTTAGATCAAGCGGGTGCAAAAGTAATATTAAAAAAGAAAGTTCCAACATATATTACTAATTCGTTAAAAGATATAAAAAATATAATTAATAATAAAAAGTTCTCTGGAACACTCATAAGGGGATAATAATGCTAAATGATATAACACTATACCAAGAGAAAGATTCAGTTTCTTTAAAAAGAATAAGGTCTAAGGATGATTTGATTCTTGCAAAAGGATATTTGATTGATACTGATGGAGATGAGAAAAGGACGAGGCAAATATTAGATAAGTTAAGAAAACAAAAGGTAATAATTGCGATACAGGGGCATAATAATGTGTTTAATAGACGGGTGTTAGAGACTATGAAAGTAGATTATTTAATAAGTCCAGAAAAAACTCTTAAAAAAGATAATTTAAAGCAAAGAGATTCTGGAATTAATCATGTTACGGCAAAAATAGCACAAAAAAATAATATTAGTTTAGTCTTTGATTTGAATGAAATAAAGAACCTTCCTCCTAAGGAAAGATCAATTAGGCTTTCTAGAATTATACAGAATATTAAAATTTGTCAAAAAGTAAAATGTCAAATTAAAATAGTGAGTCTTGCAAAAGATAAAACACAACTTATTAATAAAAAAGACCGACAAATTTTTCTTTCTACATTAGGAGCAACTAGTAGTCAGGTTAAAAATTCAACAATATTTTAATTTTTTTATGTATTACACTAAAAAATAACTATTTTCTTATTTTAGTAACTTCTTTTTTTGTTAAAAGTCTTCCGGATTTTAGTAATTCATGTGTAACACTCTTCTTAAAAAAATATTTTCCAATCAAAGAAAAAAGATAAAACACTAAGCCAATAGTACAAAAAGCGAAAAATATAGAAAATAATTTCCCTCCATCAGTTGCCGGAATAAAATCTCCATAACCAACAGTTGTCGCCGTAACAGCACTAAAATACACCGCATCTAAATAACTCCATCCTTCAATCGAGCTAAAGACATAAGCACCACCAAAAACCAATATAAAAAATAAGCAAACAGGAAGAACAATACTTCTAATTAAATCCCTCATGTAAAAGTTAAGCTTTTTGTATTTATAAATTTTATTCTTTTCAAAATTAGTTTCATTTTAAATTAATTAGAAAAATTTCCCTTTTCTTATTCCTACTTAAAGGCTGAATTATCTCGTTTTAGTTAAGTAGGGTGGCATAACCAAATTTTGAAGAGAATTATAATAATAATAAAAATAAAGAGTTTATTACCATTTTCTATTTTATTTCCAAACATATAAAAACCTTTTTTGCCTTTTTAAACTCAAAAGATGGGAATAGTAAATGGTTATGTGGTTGGTTTTATGAATGGAATTTCTAATCATATTTCTGAACTTCCACCGAGCGAAGCAGTTCTTTTTGGGATAGCATCTATTTTACTTATTTCTGCTATTTTCGCATTCATAGCAAGAATGTTAAAACAACCACTTATTCCTGCATATGTTATTGCAGGACTTTTTGCAGGTCCACTTTTTTTAGGATTAATTACTTCAAAAGATATTATTTATGCCTTTCTTGAGATTGGAATAGTTTTTTTACTTTTTGTTGCAGGTCTTGAAATATCTATTAAAAAAATTCGAGAAGCAAATATAAAAAAAATATTATTGATCGGTTTATTTCAAGTAATAATAATCTTTTTATTGGTTTATTTTACGCGTGATTGGTTTAGTCTAAGTAAATTAGAATCTATCTATCTAGGAATAATGCTTGCATTTTCTTCTACTATGGTTGATATAAAATTATTAGCTGATAAAGGTGAACTTGTAACACTACATGGAAGACTTGTTCTTGGGATTTTGTTGTTACAGGATTTAATTGCTATAGTTGCAATAGCTTTGCTAACTGCAGGTGAGCTTTCCCCTTTTCCAATATTTTTTATGTTACTTAAATTGAGTCTAATTATATTGATAGCTTTTCTTCTTCAGAGATTTGTTTTGGAAAAAATG
>CAZXBY010000110.1:0-2907 GCA_964639055.1 Candidatus Woesearchaeota archaeon | reverse complement strand
TGGCAGTTCCAAGAATAGAGAAAAAATAGTTTCAGAATTTCAGAAAAGTGATGATGCAAGGCCATTTTTAATAAGTATTAAGGCCGGTGGACTTGGGATTAATTTAACTTCAGCTGATTATGTTTTTATTGTTGATCCTTGGTGGAATCCAGCTGTTGAGATGCAAGCAATGGATAGGGCTCATAGAATAGGACAAAAAAAACCAGTTTTTGTTTACAAAATGATTGCTAATTCAACAGTTGAAGAAAAAATATTAAAAATGCAAGAATCAAAAAGGAAGTTAGTTGAAGAATTAATAACCGAGGAAGAAAGCTTAATGAAAAAAATAGATGCCGAATCAATAAAAGAACTGTTCGGATAACTTTTCTAAACAATGAATAAAAAAAGAGAAAAGTATTTAAAGTTTAAAGATTGTTATAATACATGAAAGAATACAATGGTAAGACATCTGCTTATGAAGTTTTTGGTGCAAATATGACTATAGATACTCAATCAGATATTTATTCTGCAGAAAGTCTTTCAATGTGCAAAAGTTGTCAATGTAATTGTCACTTATGTCGTGGCGGAAGAACTCCAGGTGATGATTCTTTTGAAAAGGTAGAAGTTGAAAAGTTTCTAGAAGGAATGTTAGCTGCTTAAAAATAAGTATATTTATTAGTTGCATAGAGATAAATATATTTAATAATGCAAAATTCTTTACATATTTTATGGAAAAAAAGCTAGATTTAAATTTTTGTAAATTGTTTTATTCTTTAGATGACAAGAATGTCCTTTTTGAAAAAAACATTTTAATTCAGGCATATAATACAAACAAAGATTTTGCGAAAATTAAAATTCCTATTTTTGATGTTAAATTAATCTATTCAAGAAAAGAATTTGACGAGATTCTTGGATATAAATCTCCAGATTATGCTGCTGCTTTTGCTAAAGATGACAATGTTTTTATCTTTGGGTATGGGGTTTTCGAACAAGAAACTATATGGAAGAAAGAAGACTTTTTAAAAACATTAATTCATGAACTAAATCATTTATTTTACCAAGAGTTAAGAGACGATGAATATGATCCTTTGTGGCTATCTGAAGGTCTTGCCACTTTTATGCAACATAATAAAAAAAAGTTTAATTATAAAAAAATATTAAAAATTGATAAAAAAACAATAAATCAACATTTTGAAGAAATGACTATTGATAGCTACCAAATATTTACCATGTTTGTAGAATATCTAATTCTAGAATTCGGAGAAAAAAAGATATTAAAACTTATCGAAGGATTAAAGGGAGGAGAGAATATCGATAATCTTTTTAAGTGCATTTATGATAATTCTTTTGACGAATTAATAGAAAATGGAAACAAATACAACGAAACTACTTGAAGTTGAAGATTTCAATGAAGCATATAAAAAAACAGAAATTCCTACTTGTAAATATTTAAAAATTAAAGCACCTCTTGCAACACAATTCGAATTAACTTCAGGATGCAATCAAAGATGCATTTTTTGTTATAATGTATGGAAAGGTATTTGCTCTAAACAAGATTCTATTTCATTATCAAAAGAAAAGCAACTTAAAATTATTGATAAAATTATTGAAAATGAAATATTCGATATTATTTTTTCAGGCGGAGAGCCTCTTTTGATAAATTGGCTTGAAGAACTTATCGAAAAATGTTCAAAAGCAAAAATGTATACAACAATTATTACAAATGGAAAATTGATGACAAAAGAGCGAGCTTTACAATTAAAGAATGCTGGATTAGATGATATACAAATTTCAATTCATCACTATGATCATATCACAAATGACAAATTAACAAGAGTACAAGGATCCTTCGAAAAAAGTATCATAGGGATAAAAAACGCTTTAGAAGTTTTTGGAATAGAAAATATAAATGTTAATATGGTTGCCCTACCCGAAACATATCAAGACATTTATAGGATGGCTAAATTTTTACATTCAATAGGTGTAGGCTCATTTAGTGTTGGAAGTCCGTCTGTAACCGGAGAAATGAAAGAAGACAAAACTTTAGTAATTAACAAAAAAATGTTTTTGGAGATTTATGACCAGCTAATAAAAGCGAAAAAAGATTTTAATATCCATGTGGGCTTTTCAGGAGGTTTCCCTATCTGTTTATTTCCCGAAATAAATAAAGAAACAATAAAAATGATAGGAAATTATTGTGATGCGGGATTGAATCAAGTAATTATCGGCCCAGATGGAGGATTAAGACCCTGCGTTTGCCTTGGAGAAAATTTAGGCAATATATTAGATGATGATTTGAAAGAAATTTGGAATAAGAATAAATTTTTATTAGATATACGTACAATGAAATTTATTCCTAAAGAATGTAGAAAATGTCAATATGTTTCTATCTGTAGAGGAGGATGTCGTGCATCAGCAGAAGGATATTTTGGTAAACTAAATGCTATTGACCCATTAATGAAAGATGAATAAAGATTTTGTCATATTTAAAAATCCAATTCTTAGGTATAGAGAAGAATCTTTTGGAGGAATAGCAAAAATAAGATTAAAGACATTAATAATCAATAAACAACAGTATAAATTAATAACAAAAGTAAAAAAAATTTCAATTTACAATGAATTAAGCGAAAAAGAGAAAAAAATAGCAAACAAATTAATTGAAAATAATATTTTATTAAAAGTTGACTTAGATAGAGCGAAAGAATTAGGCTTTAAATAGAAAATAGATATTCTCTTATTTACTTTACATTCCTAAATAACAAATAAAAGCATGGACTTGAAGTCCATAAAAAAATTAAAAAAAAATTGTTGTTTTATTCAGTTAAATCTTGACCACATTTACCAAGACCTCTCTGCGTAAAATGACCTCCTTCAATACCTTTTTTGCTTCCTTCATGGAGTCCTTTTCTTTCTCCGAATCCTTTTCCT
>CAZXBY010000109.1:0-2924 GCA_964639055.1 Candidatus Woesearchaeota archaeon | reverse complement strand
ATAAATTAGAAAAGATTAAATATAAGCCTTCGCATTATCCTATTAATAAAGAAAAATTTAATTTTAATAAACAAAAAAATGCTAATACAATATATTTTTACAGGCTTTCTAGTCAAGATAATAACAGGAATTGACGACTCAATGGTCCATATCCCAATTATAGCAAACCTAACAAAAACAAAAATTGGAAGAATTTCATTCGCCATAGGTATTTTTCTTGCAATAACACTTGCAATAATCGTATCATTTTTATTTGCCAAAACCATAAGAGCTATCCCATACTACAACTACGTTTCTTCACTACTTCTCCTAATTCTTGCTATAACAATCTATTTCGACATTTTCGTTCACAAACCAAAAGAAAAAATAGAAAAAAAACTTGGCAACAAAAAAACAACCAATGAAATCAAAAAAATAAGAACAATCTCTCTAAAAAGATTCTTTAAATTAGTAGGACTAGGCTTCTTAACCGCATTTGCAACAGTTATTGATGACATCATCGCATATTCTGCTATTCTCTTAAACCAAAACCTAACTATCATATTTTTCTCAATAATTGGAATTTATTTAGCCACAATAACTCAATTAATATTAGTCGTTTACTTCTCTTCAAAAATACAAAAAATACCATATAAAAAAGAATTTACCACCCTCGGTCTAATCGCCTTAAGCGCACTAATATTTTTCAAAATTTTATAAAAAAACATCTCAATAATCATGTCCAGGACATAGCTTATATCCTTCTTTCTCAACTAAATTCGTCAGCTTCTTTACACTTTCATCCATTTTTTCAGGAATAGAATTACCTAAATCCGTCCTACCAATTCCATTAACAAACAATGTATCTCCACTAAACAATAACTTCCTCCCTTCATCCAAAAACGCCACACATCCTCTGGTATGCCCCGGCACTTCAATAACTTTTAGTCCATTAATCCCTTCTTCTAACTCTTTCGCTTTCCCCAGTTTATCTAAAACGTCCTTACCAACCCCATCCAAGAAAAAAATCTCATGACTCTCCTTAAAATCAATCAACTCTTTTTCCGACGCGTACACTTCAGCATTAGGAAACAAATCCAAGTTTCCGACATGATCAAAATGTAAGTGCGTCAAAAGAACTTTTTTTATCTTTTCTAATGGAACCAAACTCTCAATTTCTTTTTTGATTAATTCTTTATATCTATTATCTGACGCATCAATGACAAAAACTTCCGGTTTCAAGTATACGTAGACGTTACCATCAGCACTAATTTTGTACACATCTTCCGCAATTTTTTCAACCATTAATAATTTAATAAAACATAATTTTTAAGATTAACCTATTTTATAGCTGCTTAAGTATAACAACACTTAAAAATATAAAAAAAGGGATAGAGCTATGAATTCGCCAATAATAGTAACAGAAACCTTTGATTTAACTTACAAGGGAAGTAAAGTTCCTTTAATGGATTGTCCACGCAATATATTAGACGCCCCGTGTAGTGTTGGATATGGACATAATTATACTCCACGTGGAAATCACTCACTATTTTTTACGTACCCTACTCATGGTCTTCGGCACACTGGGCTCCACTTTAATACAGGAAATGAATCCAAAGACCCTAATTATAAACCAAACACAGAACAACTACGACCAGTAGAAGAAAAAATCACTGACAGTAATGGTAAACTGCACACACTCAGAGTATTAGCAGGAAACAAAGACAGATTAACATTAGAACATTCTTACGAAAGCGACAGAACTTGGACCCGGCGTGATAAATAACTTTTCCTTAAAAATCTATTTCTACGAGACCCCAGTCATAAATTAAAAAATTATCTAAAATTATAACGATTAACAAACATTTAAAAATCTCACAAAAATCTAAATCTTAATGGTAGCTATAAATTTTGAAAATTATAAGCCTTTAAATGAAAGACAAAATGGGGACTTGTATGAACATGAAGTTATTAAAGATGGTCAAACTTTTATTTTCCGTTATAGTGAAAAAGATCGTGAAAAAATATTGACTACTATAGGAGAATATGCATCTAATCCCAATTTTTCGCTTATGTGGCCTAATGTAATAGACTTACGTGAAAAAATACAACATGAAAAATAAAAAAAGATTAGGAAAGAATGCTTCGTAAAGAAGCACTCTCCCACAAGAGTTAAAAAATAAAAAAATGGGGATCAATATCCCCTAAAGTTCGTTCTCAAAAAAACTTAAAGTTTTTTTGCAACTAAAGATTTACAAACACCAGCAGCTACTGTGATACCCGCATCTCTGATAGCGAATCTTGCCATGTTCGGATTTTTGTCAGCGGATTCCAATACTAGGTTTCCAACCGGCTTAATCTTTACAATAGCAACATCCCCATTCTTCAAAAAATCAGGGTTCTCTTCAGAAACTTGGCCTGTAGCAGGATCTAGTTTTGCCTTCAATTCTACAAATTGACAAGGCACTTGTGCAGTATGCACATGGAAAACAGGTGTATATCCTTTAGCGATAACAGTTGGATGATTAATAACAGCTATCTGTGCTTCAAACTCTTCTACAATTACTGCAGGATTAGCTGCATCACAAATAACGTCTCCTCTAGCCATGTCCTTCTTTCCGACACCACGTAAGTTAATACCTACATTGTCACCGGCTTCAGCTTCTTTTAGCTGTTCATGGTGAGCTTCGATACTTCTAACTTCACCCTCAACACCAGCTCCACTTCGACCTGGAAGAACAATAACTTTTTGACCAACCTTCATAACACCAGTTTCAACTTTTCCCACAGGAACAGTTCCAATACCAGTAATATCATAAACATCTTGAATAGGCATCCTCATTGGTAAACCAGTTGGTTTTTCCGGTGCAGGGAATTTGTCAATCTGTTCTAGAACAGTTGGACCCTTGTACCAAGGCATCTTATCAGTCTTATTAGCGATATTA
>CAZXBY010000108.1:0-3015 GCA_964639055.1 Candidatus Woesearchaeota archaeon | reverse complement strand
TATTCTTGGAACTGCCATCCAAATAAGAATATTTGATTCCACGATTTAATAATTCTTCTTTTATTATTGAAAGCATTTTAACAAATGAGGAGAAAACAAGAACCTTATGCCCTTCCCTTAAAACATTTTCAATTTTCATCATTAAGAGATCAAATTTTCCGCTACTTCCTCTGTATTTCGAATCAACCATCTTAGGATGCAAACAAATTTGACGAAGTTTCATTAAACCCTCTAATATTTTCATTTTCGATTTTCCAAATCCATTATCTTTTATACTTGTTTGAATTTGATGCAAATAATAGTCTTTCCAATTTTCGTAAATTTCTTTTTCTCCCTCTGAAAAATCACTTCTAATGATTAATTCGGTTTTTGGAGGTAGTTCATCTGAAATAACATTTTTGTTTCTACGTAATAAAAATGGATCAATCATTTTTCTTAATGAAACCGCAATCTCTTTATTGTGATCTTTTTCTATTGGAATAACAAAATTTTCTCTAAAAGAATCATAACTACCAAGATATCCAGGAGTCATAAATTGAAATAAACTCCATAATTCTGTCAAATTATTTTGAATTGGTGTTCCTGAAATTATAAGTTTATGATTCCCCCTAAGAGCATAAGCGCTCCTTGCCGTAATACTCATTGGATTTTTAATTAAATGTGCTTCATCTAAAACAATATACTCAAATTCACAAGAAGTGAATAATTCAAGATCATTTCTTAATACACCATAAGTTGTAATTATTATATCATTTTTATTCATTAATTCATTAAATCTCTTTTGAGTTTTTGCTCTTCTTCCACCCTGATGTTGATAAGTCTTCATATTTGGAGTAAATTTTCTTATTTCATTCTCCCAATTAAATACCAAAGAACTTGGAACAATTATTAAAAAAGGCTTATCTACTTTTTCATCTTTAACTTTTTGTAATAAACTTAAAGCTTGTAATGTTTTTCCAAGTCCCATATCATCAGCCAGTATACCATTAAAATTATATTCCTTTAAGAAACAAAGCCAATCAAATCCTGCTTTTTGATAAGGTCTGAGTTTTGCTTTTAAATTTTGCGAGAGAGCAGTTGATTCAATTTTTTTAAATTTATTAAAATTAGATATACTTTTTTCAGTATCCTTTGTTTTAGCAGTTTTTTTGGATAAATTAATCAAGCTTTCTAGAATTGAAATATGATATTTTGAAACCTTAACTCCCTTATTATCTATATTAATAAATCCTCTATAATCCTTCAAATTTTTAGACCAACTTTTTGGAATAACAGCCTTTTTACCATTAGACAACTCTACAAATCGTTTATTTTGGAAAATAGCTTCTAATACCCTCTCTAGTTCAACCCCTTCTTTTCCAAATTTAATTCCACCTTTAATATCAAACCAATCAGTGCTTTGAGAAATATCTAAATTCATTGTAGCTTGTTTTTTAATAACTTTAAAATTAAACAACTTTTCTTCACCTAATATTTCTATTCCTTCGGCGCTTATTTCTGGAATCGTATTAACTATAAAATCAACCAAATCTTCTTCCAAAAAGAATTCGTCATTTTCATCATGAGTTACTACTTTTTTTTCATTTAAGAATTCTGCGATATGATCTTCTTGCTCAAAATCTCTTGAAATATCATAAATTATATCATTTTCAATTACTATTGTTTCTTTATTTGTTGAAAAATAATCAATTTCTCGACCAAGATAATCAAATTTTAAGTTTACTTTAATTCCACTACCTGCCTTCTCCAAATAAAGTTTTGCTTTTGGAATCACTGATTTACTTTCTCTTTGTAAATCTGAAGAGACATTTAATTCAAAAGAATCTAGAACTTTTTGATAGTATTTTGTAAAGAATTCTCGAAGTTCATCCTCCGTCATTATTAAATTTTTTGGGAATCTAATTATACTTCTAACTACTGCTAAATTTGAGTTTTCTTTGTGACCATAAAAACATCTTTCATTATTATCAAATACCCATAGGCTATTTGCACCTAGCTCTAAGATGTCCATATTTAGTAAGCTTGCTTTTTTCTTTCCTGCGACAAAAAAGGGTTTTGCTGAGTATGTTTGGTCTTTATTTTTTATTATATCCCAAACTATTTTGAAATTATCTTTTGAAAAAGTTGCTCCTAAAATAACTTCTTGTTCTTCAAAGAATAAATCTCTAAAAACAGGCATCATTAAATCTGTGTTTACATCATAAAATCTCTTTTTTATAATACCTGAGCTTGTTGCTTTGTTTAGTCCATAACTTTCTTCGTTTATTAAAAATGTTAAGGCTTTTTTTACATTTTTGCTTATTTGCCATTTATCAAAACTAAAATTCTTTCCTGTGAATTGAACTGGCATTCCATAGCTTCCATCTTTTTTTATAACTCCTCTTTGAACTCTTAATAGTTGTGAATCTGTATCAAAGTCTTCAAAGTCAAAATAAATCATACTTTTTCCTCCTATTCCTCTTTTTGCAGGAAATAGGTCCCTAAAGTATCCAAGTCCACCTTCTGTATTTTTGTCTTCTTTTTTTGAATTTAAAAGTACTTTTGGCTTTGAATTGAAATCGTTTTTTTCGTTTTTCATCATTTTGTATAGAAGAACTGCACCTGCATGTGCACATCCTTTCGCACTTTCACGATGCGAACAACTACAAAAATGATAGAATTCATCATCTATTATTTCTAAATGAACATCAAAATTATTATCATTCACTTTTATTAATACATTATCTTCACTCTTTGTATCTGAAGTGTCACGAACAACCTTTAATTTTTTGAAGATTTTTATTGCTTCGTCATGAAGTTTTTCGTTTATGAATGTTAAAAACACTGGAACCAGTTCTTTTTTTAGTCCTAATTTCAATAATTTTTCTTCTATTTTTTCTTTTTGAGATTTTACCACACATTAAAAAAATTTATGTATTTATAAGGGTTTGCTATTATAAAGTTTTTTAGGAGCATTACATAATCAACCTCCTTTTATAAGAATCATAAAAAGAAACAATATTATATTTAAAAAAT
>CAZXBY010000107.1:0-3028 GCA_964639055.1 Candidatus Woesearchaeota archaeon | reverse complement strand
CTGTTCAATGTTATCTTTACATAACCCTTATGTCTATGGGCAGAAACTCTAAAATACAAAAAGTTTTCTCCTGCTTTCCAATATCTTGCACCCCAACTATAAACTTTATTTCTTCCACCTGCGAATAGTTGTTGCTGAATTATCGTTGCTACTGTAAAATCTGCCATCGTTTCTAGTTTTTTGGTTCACTTATTAAAGGAAAACCCCCATAGGAAAGTGGGGAAATTTTTATTCTATTGGCATTTGTTTCAAGTCCATTTCTGTATTTGCAGAAACTAAAAATAACAATTCTTGAATATAAGCTATTTTTTGCTCCTCAATAATTTTTGTAAAATTTTCACTTACTATAAGTGAACAAATGTTAGCAATTTTACTTTGCAATATTATTTGTGTAGGACTTATGTTTGTATCTAATTCCTGTATGTTACTTTCAACATTTTCAACATTTTCAGCATCATCATAATGCTTAAATCCTATTCTGCCTTGAACAGACTTGTTTATCTCTTCTGCATTATCTGTGTCGTGGTGCTTATATCCTGTTCTGTTTGTCATAGTTGTAAAGTTTTTGGTTCACGTATTAAAGGAAAAAATCCCCCGAAAAGTGGGGGAATCTCCTTGTATTTTTAGTTAGCTAAAAAATCTCCAATATACAACTTTCCATCTAAAAAGTTTGGTACATAATCACTATCTAAGTCTTCCATATCCTCAGTATCAAAAAATGTACTGTTTTCAGCCAATTCAAGCTCATGACAAGCACAAATGACAAATGACTCATCTCCTCTTGTTGGGTGTTCGAAAAACTCTATTGTTTGCCCTACACTGTTTACAATAGTTCCGTAACTTGTTGGGTTATGTGCCATTAATTTTTTGTAATTCATAATAATAAGTTTTTGGTTCACTTATTAAAGGAAAAAATCCCCCGAAAAGTGGGGGAAATATTTTTAATCTAACTTATAGGCTTTCATTTCGTTCTTTTTAAGGTCATAAACTGTTCTATTGTAATGTCCAAACTCGCCTCTTGGCTCTGCGGAAAAACCATGTTCAATTCCTGCATTATCCAACATTGACTCATCAAAAAATCTAATCTCAAACCCGCTTGTCCAACCCCAAACTGTAGGGTAAAAAACAGCTAAAACAGGCTTAAAATTGCGAATCGTACTTGAATAAACACAACTTTCATTTGTATATCTTTTTTGAAAATCTGCTAAAACTTTTAAGCGGTCTTCTATTTTGCCCCTATGTGAAAGTTCAATGGAAACACTATAAACTTTTGTATCATTAGACTCGGTTTGAAAATTTACTTTATTTAACATAATTGTAAGTTTTTTGGTTCACTTATTAAAGGAAACCCCTTAAGGAAAAGTGGAGGGAGACTTTTTAACCTCAAGGGAAAGTTTTAAATAACAATACAAGGCAACAAGGGAAAGTTTAGTATAATCTGTCAATAAAAACAAATAACCTCTTAAAAGTCCTTAAAATACCTTTGGGGAAAGTTAAGGAAACCTTTAAATTTCTTTTTTTTATTTTTTCTTTTTTGTCTGTATTGTCGTAAACCTATAATAATATAAAGGGAGAGTTTTTTAAAAAAAAGGGACTACATTTTTCGCAGTCCCTTTTTTTATGTTTGTATGTTTTTTGTTTTCTTACT
Organism: Candidatus Woesearchaeota archaeon; assembly: GCA_964639055.1. Classification (GTDB taxonomy): domain Archaea; phylum Nanobdellota; class Nanobdellia; order Pacearchaeales; family GW2011-AR1; genus JAGVXH01. The sequence continues at coordinate 1,380 of CAZXBY010000107.1, read as the reverse complement.
TAGTCTGTTACTAAGTAAGTTTCTTTGTTAATTGTAACCCTTGTAAGACTTGCAATTTTGTAAGTACGAATTATTACTTTGTCCTCTAATCCACCTTGCGTTCCACCTTTTGAAACTGGCAATCCTTGAATTAAGTCTTTTTTAATTGGTTTGCCGTCTAATAAATAACTTGTTTCGCCTGACTTAATAAAAATAACCTCTAAATAAAATTCTCCTTTGTGTTCAAGAATTGGCGTTCCTTCAACTCTTACACCCCAAGTACGAGGACTTAATTGAAATTCAACTTCTTTACCTTCTTTATTCAAACGTCTTTGCACCATACTACCATAAGCACTTTTAGTCTTATTTTGAAATACTTGCACTTGACTACCTGCATTTGCTTTTTGCACTTTACCTTGCATAACATTACCTTTGCCACCTGTAAGTTTCACAACTGTTAAAGTATCAAGCCCTACAAATGTATTACCTGAAATACCTGAAATTGTTGGGTTCATTAAGAATTGTACTAAATTTGCTTTGCTAATAGTTTTCATATCTTTTAATTTTTGGTTCACGTATTAAAGGAAAAAATAGATGGAAAAGTGGGAACTAATCCAATACTTTTTTATATTTATCTTTTCTATTATAGTTTTTCTTACTTTTATATACAGACCTTTTTGTTCTACCTACAATATCTTTATTTGCCTCAAATTCTCCAATTCTGTTTGCTTTTACGTAATCTTCTAATGTTATAGTGTTTTTTACTTTTTTCTTGATTGACATAATAATAAGTTTTTAAGTTCGCTTATTAAAGGAAATAAAACCCAGAAAAGTGGGGAACGAAAAAACACAACTTCAACATATATGGTTTACGTCAAGTCAGAAAGAAAAAGAAAAATAAATAAAAAAAGTTTTTCCCACTTTCTAAATAATGCTTTCCTTTAATACACATACCAATAACTAATAGATATGAGTAACTACGAAATTTCAAACGCAACCGAAACAATAAGAGAATTTAATAGATTGTCAGCAAAGTCTAAAAAATTATTTCAAAATATGAGAGAACAAAAAGGATGTACTCAAACTATTTTACAAATTGTTACAGATAATATTTGTGAAGACTTAAATATTGAAACTATACAAATTTCTTTTTCAGGAAAACAGCCTTCAAGCGGAAGAGGAAAAATTTTAGGAGTATATAGACAAATTGGAACAGGTCTTAACGGTAAAGGCAGAATAGAAAAAAGAAATATTAAGGTTTACCAATATACAGCAAAACAATTAAAACAAGTAGCAACAAAAACAGCGTTTAATACTTTACTTCATGAACTTTGTCATTACTTTGATTATAGAATTTTATACCTTAATAATAGCGTACATACAGCAGGGTTCTATAAAAGA
>CAZXBY010000106.1:0-3080 GCA_964639055.1 Candidatus Woesearchaeota archaeon | reverse complement strand
ATTAAGAAACTTTGTACTTTTTCGCGTTTTTCTACCAATTTTACCAAAGGTTCGCATAATATACATTGTGCGAAGTTCTTCCATTACAAAACGAACGTAAACAGTCCGTTCTAACAAAGATATTTATATGCGAACGGATTTATTTTAGAAATGATAAAGAAGTGTCAAAATTGTGGTGAAGAGAAAGAACATCATGCCAAAGGCCTCTGCTATGCCTGCTACAAAAAGCTCAATTGGAAGCCAAAAGTCAAAACATGTAAGAGATGTAAAAGAAAAATGCCTCTTCATGCTAAAGGCCTCTGTGCTGGGTGTTACAACTACGTATTTCACGCTGACAAAAATAAAGCATACAACCACAGAAAATCGCAGAATGTTGACTTGAAAACCTACAGAAAGGTCACAGAAAAGTGCGTAATCTGCGGATTCGACAAAATCGTTGATTTACACCACATTGATAAGAACAAAGAGAACAATTCTCCAAAGAATTTGATAGGCCTCTGTCCAAACCATCACAGAATGATAAACAATTTCAATTTCCGCCATGAAATCTGGGGCGAACTCAAAAAATTAGGATTTGACCTTCCACTCGACGAAAAAATGGATTTCCATAGATCAGAAAAGGGTTCATAGACCAAGCCCCCATCCATATTTTTTTGGACCTTAAGCCCCGTTTCCTTCAAATTTTATCTTTTTTCCAACTCCTAACCCATTTTTCCAAAAAAAGTTTCTCATAAGCCCTTTATTTCAATAAAACGCCACTTTTCTCCATTTCAAAATTCTCAACATTTTCAAAAATCTGCCATTTTTTCTAAAAATCAACAAAAAATCCAGAAAACCACTAAAAAAGTTCGCACAACCCTAATATCACCACTTTTTCAAAGTGGAAAAGTGAGAGTTAGAAAATGCCATTTTTGTCAGAAAAGTGAGTCCTAAAAAAGCAGTGGTTTTTCAAAAATAAAAAAAAGCAAAAAAAGATAAAAAAGTGTAACATTTGCACCATTTTCAATAAAAATGAAGCAGAAAAGTAAGGGTTAGAAAAGGTTTTTTTCAGATGTTTTTTAATCACTTTTACCGACGATAAAATAAAGTTGAAAAGTGAGGACATTCATAATCCAAAAATACGCCCAATAATAGCAACATTAAGAGATTCGCTAAGCCGAATAACTTTTTATAGCCTCTTAACATCTAAGATTCCATATAAATCCAAAGTACTCGGTATATAACTTTTTTTATGTCCATTATCAATAAAGGAACCACCACCAAGATCGACAACCCAGTGCCCCATGTTTCCCACCCCAACTATAAAAAGTGCAGGGCGAGTATAGTTAACAGGATCTTGATTATCTATTATTCTACCATTCTCCATTTCTTCTTTTATAATCTCTAGTATTTCATCACTTCTATTTGCAAAGCATATTCCAGTTGCCTCTTTCAAATATTCCCCAGACATATTAACATAAAGAGTTCCGCTATATCTTTTATTAGTCAGGTCTAATAAGACTCTCGTGGCCAATCCTAGATGCAGATTGCCACGTTCGGAGACCAGCCGATGACCCCTATAATTTTCAAACACAGTTTGGGCAGTAGGTCTGTCTCCCATTTCAACAAATAAATTAGCTAACGCTGAAGAATAACATTCTAATTCTCTATTTGGAAAATAATCTGGTTCCATTTTAGGGGCACACAGATTGGGCTTTAAAATCTTTCGCTCAACTTTTTAAAGCAAGATCCAAAGAAAATCTTTATAATGTTCTTTCATTTATTCTTTCCATGACAGAGTGGGTGTTTTGGGGAGATAGACAGATAGTTAGCGTTTATGGAAATATCTACCTAAGAACTTTTGTTGAGGACTGGTTTAAAATAGTAGACACAATGGCTAAAGAAGTCAAAGGAAAAAAGCTTTTAGACCTAGGATGTGGAGAAGGCCATACCACAAAGCAAATTTTAGATAGATTACAACAAGAACATACCTGCGACTTGGTAGAACCTAATGGTCCAGCTTTAAAATATGCCAAAAAATTTCTAAAATTTGAAAATAAAATAGGGGAATCCTTTATCGGCACTCTTTCTACTTTGAAGCCAAATAAGAAATATGATACAGTTTTTACATCTCATACGAATTACTATTGGGCGAGTAACGAAAAAGAATATACAAAACAGCTAGACAAGGCTATGTCCTTATTAGAAGATGGTGGAAGATTGATGATTTTAAGCCTCCCAGAAAATAGCGACCACTATAATATCATGTTGCGACAAGTCTATCCCACATTTAACTATTCAAAATATATCTCTGATTACTATAAAACAAAAGGATTCAAAGTAAAAGTAATTAATTTTAAGATGAGAATGTTTGTAGGGGACATAATAACGAGCAAAAAATTATATGAGAGAAACAATTTTTACAAATTCATTCACAATACAGACTCTCCTCCTAATAAAGCGGAATCAAATCAGTTTTTACAGAAAATCAAAAAATATCAAAAAGATGGATATTTAGATTTCAAAGACGAATTACTTATTGTTTCTAAATAATATTTATTCCTTCCAAGTTCCAGTAAAATTATATCTCAAGCTCTCTTATCTCACCATTTTGAATAGGCTCATAAGAATAATAGTTTTTCATTGGTTTTTTTGTTATTAAGGCTTCGAAACATGTAAGGAAATTTTTGTGCCCACAGATGAGGATTTTTTCTTCATCAAATTTGTCTTTCAGAAATTCAAGAAACTCTTTAGCTCTTTCGTAGACTTCCAAAATAGATTCACCACCTTCTGGTTTAAATGAAACCCTATCCTCAATCCCCTTTTCTTTTCAATAATTAATTATTGACTTAATTGATGTACCTGCAAATTTGCCAACATCTCTCTCCAGAGTTAACTCACTTGTAATAATGTTAGGGCTGGGTAAAGTTTCAAGAAAGGGCTGCAATGTTTCTCCTGTTCTTTTTGCTGGACTAACAATAAAAACATCAAAGTTATATTGATTCAATTTTGGAACAAGTTCTTTTGCTTGCACTTTTCCTATCTCTGATAACCCAAAATCACACTTTGGATCTCTTGAGTCCATAATTTTCCTTTCATTT
>CAZXBY010000105.1:0-3100 GCA_964639055.1 Candidatus Woesearchaeota archaeon | reverse complement strand
GAGGTGATTAAGAATGTTACAAAAAATATTACGATTATGGTTCTTGCAGAATTGGATGTTAATGTTAGTGATTGTGCGTCTCATAATTTTACAGAAGGTGTTCCAGAAAATTGTACTATTGAAGTTAGGAGTCGTGGGGCGGAGGATTATTTAAATTTGAGTAGTGTTGCAGATTTTTTGACTTATGGGGGGGTTCCTACGAATTTGTCTTGGTTTTATTCGAATAATCAGATAATTTCGTCAAATTTTTTTAAGACTTTTAATGTAACTATTAATGCTACTCATTCTTTAGTTGGAAATTGGGCAATTAATTTTAGTGTATATGACGTGAATACTTCTGAATGGAATAGTAGTTTATTCAATATTTTTGTTAATTGGAAAGGAAACAATGATCCTATTTTGTCAAGTTTTGATGCTGCTTATAATGCGTCTATTGATGGTGAATTGGATATAGATTTTAATGTTACTGATGATGATTTCTTAATTGAGGATAAGGATTTTTATGATGAGTCAATAAGTGTTAGTGTGGGGGTGGTTAATATTAGTAGTGGTAGTTCGGTTGATGGGTTTAATGTTGTTAGTGAGGTATCGCTTTTGAGTAATGTTAGAAATCTCAATGTGGTATTTAGTCCTAACTCGAGTGAAATTGGGGATTACAATGTTACAATTAATGTTAGTGATAATAATGGTTCTTTGGATTCTTTTTCGTTTAATTTGAGTGTATTAGATAATAATAATCCTTATTGGAATGCAACTGAGTATTTGTATAATTTTACTGTCAATTCTACGGTTGCAGAAACAATTGGGAATATAACTAATTTGGATTTAAATAGGGTTTATGCTAATGATAGTGATGTAGATGATGTTTTGAATTTTACTAATGACTCTAATGCGCCGCCTAGCTTTGATTTGTCGAGTGTGGGAATCGTGAATTTTGTTCCGTGGAAAAAGGATGTGGGATATTGGGAGTTTAATGCGACTGTTACTGATGACTTGGGATTGACAAATAATAGTTTGTGGAAGATGAATATTTCAAATGTAAATAGTGTTCCTAGTATTGATAATTTTTTGATAAATGGTACTTTGACGTATGATGCGATAGTAAGTCAAGGAGATTTTACGGAAGTTCGTTTTTATGCTTATGATAATGATATTTTGATTAGTGAAAGTCAGGTTTTGACTGGAGCTTATAATGAAAGTTTGACGGTTACGAGTAATATTGTTAATACAACGGTTGTTAGGGATTTAATTTCTCTTGATTTTTATGTTCCATCTAATGGTGAGGAAAGTAATATAACGATCTTTAAGGCGAATTTTACTTCGATTTATAATAATACTGGTAATTATTCTATTGATATTAATGTGACGGATGTAACGGGAGAAATAGATACTCTTTCATTTAATTTGAGTATTGAGGTTGTTAATTCTATTCCTGTTATTTCTACTATCGGAAATGTTAGTACTTCTATTTTAAATGAGAGTTTTGTGTTGAATATTAGTGCGACAGATGTTGAAGATGATGTGGATTCTAAAGAATTAAATTATACTATTTCGGCAATTACTTCTGGGGCTCCTGATTTGTCAGTTGATTTGAGGGAGGGTGGAATAGAATTTAATTTTAGTAATAATGAAAGTTATGCGGGTGTATGGCAATATAACATAAGTGTTAATGATAGTGAGAGTGCACTTGTCTCAGAGTTGTTTTATTTGATAGTTTATGGAACGTCTAATATTAGTTTGCCGGTTGTTGGTTATGTTTTTAATTTGTCAGAAAATGAAAGTTATGTTTTTAATTTTACGATTGATTATAGTGTTAATAATAGTAATTTGACTTATGATATGTATTGGGACAATGTTAGCGTTTCTTGGTTGAATCAAACGGCGGGAACAAAGCAGTACAATTATAGTAATGTAACATTAGTTAAGAGTGGTTATTTTAACTGGAATTCGACGTCAAATAATTTAAGTTTTAGTTATTTACTTTCGTATAATGATGAGACTTATGGATTGTATAAGAATATCACATTGGTTGTTTATAATTCTGATTATGCCACGTTGAATTCGTCTGTTAATTATAATTTGAATGTGACTCATTTGAATCAAAACGTTAGTAGTATTGCGGATGTTCCTTCTCAGACTGGTTATAAAGGTACAGATATATCAATTAATCTTTCAGAGTATTTTTTAGATGTCGACTATAATGATATTTATTATAATCAGGTCGTGAATTTTACGATGAGTCAGATAAATAGTAGTGTCGTTACTGCTTCGTTTAGTGATTGGATATTGAGTTTGGGGTCAACGGCGGTTGGGACTTATAATGTGAGCATTACTGCTTATGAATGGGATGATTCAAATGTTAGTATTGGAAATGTGACATCTAATTGGTTTAGTGTTACTTTTGAGACGCCGCTTGTGGTGACTATAACTGTTCCCTCAAGCGGAGGAGGGGGAAGTACTACTACGGTTGTGGAACATTATGCTTTGAAGATAATTTCGCCGAGTGATATTACTATTTCTCCGGATGATTATGTTGAGTTGAATTTTAGTATTTATAATAATGGGAATGTTGATTTGGTTGGAATTGATTTATCTAGCTTGATTGAGTTGGGTGGTATTCAGGACGATGATGTTATTATCTCGTTTTCTGAGGATTATATTGATGTATTGAATATTGGTGAGACGAAGGATTATGTTTTGAGAGTGGATGTTGATACTTCGGCTGTTGGTGAATATAAGATTGTGCTTTTTGGTAATGTTACTAGTCCTGAATTCTTTGATTGGGGTGAGTTTTATGTTAAGGTTCAGTCTTTAGATGAGGGGCAGTTAACGCAGTTGTTATTGTTTACAGAGAAATTGGTTAGCGAGAATCCAGAATGTTTGGAATTAAGAGAAATTTATAATGAGGCACAAATCTTTTTTGAAGATGGAAATTTTGCGGAAGCTAATAGGTTGGCTGCGGAGGTTGTTGTTGCTTGTGAGGATGCAATTTCTGCGAATGAGCAGATTAGGTTTTTTGATGACAAGATTGCTATTAGTTTATTATATGCTTTGGTTTTGACATTGGGTATATTTTTTGTTGGGTTTGCGTATTATCTTT
>CAZXBY010000104.1:0-3140 GCA_964639055.1 Candidatus Woesearchaeota archaeon | reverse complement strand
CTTCTTCGAGTGGAGCGATGTTGACTAGGTTTGACTTGGCTATTGAAGCAAATAATATTATTCCAATGGAAGAGAGCTTTGAGGATATAAATATTACAGATGAGGACGAGAGAGCTATCCGTGAACTTGCTGCTGACCCTCAGATTATCGAAAAAATGGTAAAAAGTATTGCACCATCCATTTGGGGGCATAATGATGTAAAAAAAGCTTTAGCTTTTCAGTTGTTTGGTGGAGTAAAAAAAACAAGAAGTGATGGAACAAAAATGAGAGGAGATATTCATGTTTTACTTGTTGGAGACCCTGGTGTTGCTAAATCTGTTATGCTTGGTTTTATTGCGGGGATTGCACCAAAGGCTAGATATGTTTCTGGTAAATCATCGACAGGGGCTGGTTTAACTGCGACGGTTGTTAAGGATGAGTTGCTGAAGGGGTGGAGCCTGGAGGCTGGTGCTATGGTTTTAGCAAACAAAGGTCTTTTAGCAATTGATGAATTTGATAAGATGGATGAGGATGATAGAAGTATTATGCATGAGGCGATGGAGCAACAGACTGTTACTATTTCTAAGGCTACTGTTCAGGCAACTTTGAGGGCACAAACTTCTGTATTATCTGCTGCTAATCCTAAGTATGGTAGGTTTGATCCTACTCAACCTATTGCTAAACAGGTTAATTTAGTTCCTTCATTATTGTCTCGTTTTGATTGTATTTTTATTATGAGAGATATTCCAAGTAAGGAGAGAGATACTGCAATTGCGATACATGTATTAAAAGAGCATCAGCAGAATGCGAAGCATGATGTTATTGATAAGGATTTATTGAAAAAATATATTTCATATGCTAAACAGAAATATCATCCTATATTGACTGATGAAGCGGTAAAAGAGATGATGGAATTTTATGTTGGGCTTAGGAGTCAGGCTTATGATGACAATAGTGCAGTTAAGGCTATTCCAATTGGTGCTAGACAGTTGGAAGCTTTAGTTAGACTTGCTGAGGCTCATGCGAAGATTAGGTTAAGTATGGAAGTGCAAAAGGTTGATGCTTTAGCATCTATAGGTCTTGTTAAAAGTTATTTACTGGAGGTTGGTTTTGATGAGGAGACACAAAAATTTGATGTTGATAAGTTGAGTGGAAATAGCGCTTCAAAAAGGAGTAAGATTATTGTTGTTAGAGAAATAATCGAGAGTTTAGAAAATAAATTTGGTAAGTTGATTCCAATTGCGGAAATTGAAAAGGCTCTTGATGGACAAGTTAGTGGAACTGACTTTGAAGAGGCAATTGAAAAACTTGTTAAGAGTGGAGATTTGTTTAAGCCAAAAAGGGGTTTTATTCAAAGAATGTAAACCCGCGAAAATTTCCATGAAGAAAATTTAGGGGTTTTATTCAAAGAATGTATTTTTTTTATTTAAGATTCTTTTTTATTTTTTCTACTATAGAAAAACTCGTTAGTTTGGATGGTTTATGTGTTAATATATCGAAGCCCTTTTTGTTGTATCTTGGTATTAGATGCCAATGTACTTGGTTGGTTTCATCTGCATATATTAAGTACACTTTTTTTATTTTTAGAGTTTTTAGCAATGCATTTCTGGTTTCGTCTACTTTGATCATTAAGTATTCATAATCTTTTTTAGATAAGAGATGGAGGTCGGTTGTCGGTTTTTTCCAGACAATTACAGTGTGACCTTTTGTTATGGGATAATTTGCCAAACATGTGTATAATCTTTTGTCTTCGTATATTAATGCTTTAGGAATTGGTATGGGGAGTTTCACATTTTATTGAAGTATATTATGTTTATATGTTTTATCTTAATAATTCTTATAAAGAAGTTCTCTCTTTCAGGGCTATGAGTGACGAAACAGACAATGATACAATTGATAAAATTGTTGAACAATGCGACACATTAAATGCTGTGTTTAATTCTCTAAGACAGAGAGGAGATAGAATAAAAATCATCAATATTGCTGATTTTGATAAGCCCTTTGAAATTCTAAGAGAGAGGAGAGACTACGCCTTAATCAATTTATCCATTAGTCCATTTTTTGGCGGGAAGGATGATACACATGGTATTCATGCATATGGTTCCTCTGTTATGTATACACTAGACGAATCAAGATAAATTAATATGGCCCTTTATCTCAATAATTCTTATAAAGAAGTTTTAATTTAGTGTTCTAGTGGAACCGATTACGGAACAAAGAAAGAGGAATGTGGCATTTAAGATGAGTGTTGGAGATGTCTTAAAATCTAATCCTGTTTATGGGGATGATAAATTTTTATTTGTTGAACTTGGTGACAAAAAAATTGTGAGGGTGAATATTCTTGCTAATTGTGTTGATAAATTTATTAGTGAGGGAGAAAAAAAATATGCATCAATTACTATTGATGATGCGTCAGGACAGATTAGGTTAAAGTTGTTTGGAGACGATATTGTTATGGTTGATGAGGTTTTACAGGGAGATACTTTACAGGTTATTGGGAATATCAGAATTTGGAATGATGAGTTATATATTACACCAGAAATTGTGAAAAAGGTTGACCCTAGATGGCTTTTAGTTAGAAAGCTTGAGGTTCAGAATTCTAGAAAGAGTATGCCTGCTCCGACTGGAGGTGCTGTAAGTTCAATTAAAGATGATATTATGAAGAAGATTAAAGAAAAGGAAGTTGATGGTGGGGTTGATATTGATGATATTATTATGGGAACAGAAGCCAGCCCTGATTTAATTAATAGTGAAATTAAGAAGTTGCTAGAGGAAGGATTGATTTACGAACCTAGGCCTGGAAGATTGAGATATTTGGGGTAGGGGTTTAAAAGAAGGATTAGGATCTTTTGGGTTAAAAAATTGAGAAGATAAAAAATATTGAACTAGTAATGAATGAAAATCGAATACCTATCTATTTCGTACGATTTTTAATAAAATCATTTTACTCAAACTCAATATCAATTTCGTCACCGAGTAATTCTTCGGTTTGTTGTCTGAGTTTTTGCTGTTTTTCTTTTTTTTCTTTTTGATGTTTTAATTCTACTAAATCATTTAATGTTATGTTTTGTAACTTTTCTGCGTCTGAGAAATTCATTTCGCCTTCTTCTATTTCTTTTAATTTTGCTTTTTTTTGGCGTTTATCTATTTCTGAGTATTCT
>CAZXBY010000103.1:0-3150 GCA_964639055.1 Candidatus Woesearchaeota archaeon | reverse complement strand
AAATAATCCATTAATAAATCCGTCTGTTCCACAATCGCCTTGATTCATACAGATTATTTGCTCATTAACACAATAACTGTTTCCTAATCCCGGATTTTCGCAAGAATCAGCAGTGTAATCGTCAGAATCATCACAATCAAAATCATCAGAACATATAATGCTTCCATCATTTTCATTATTGTCCGTAGGGTCATAACTTGAAGGATTTGCTAAATTTGTCCAACAACCAGGGTCATTTTGGTCACTAAATAAATCATTATCATTATCAATTCCATCTTGACATTGCGTAGTCGCTCCAGACTCATCATCAATAGAAGAATCACAACTAGACGGATTATTTGTATCAGACCAACAACCAGGGTCATCACAATCAGTTAAAAAATCATTATCATTATCTACACCATCTTCACACTCTTTCAAATCAACACACACTCCACTAATACAAATATTATTACAACTTATCATTAAAATAAAATCGTCAGCACTTGAACAAGAACTACTACCTAATCCAGGATTATTACAACTATAAGTTCTAAAAAGCTGGTAAACATCATCAGAACTACAAAACAAATCACCAACAAAAGTATCTACACCACAATCACTCTTTTTCGAACAAACAGAAGTTGCGTCATCTTCATTATCATTTCTAGGGTCATATGTAGATGGATCATTAGGGTTATTCCAACAACCAGGGTCATTTGAATCATTTAAATTATCATTGTCATTGTCAATTCCATCCTGACATTCATTAATAGATAAACATTCGCCATTACTGCAACCAACAGCACATTCTTCAACTAGCCTTGAAACAACATCATCAACACACTGGCTTTGAACAGTTCCAGGGTTTTCACATTCATATTCTTCTACTTCCTGATAAACATCACCATTACTACAATATTCATCTCCACTTTTAATATCAGGACAATTACTATCTCCCTCACAAGCAATTCCTACATAATTCACACAATCTTCGAACAATCCCCTAGCAGCTGGAGTCCAAAAATTGCTCTCAACAATACCAAAAAAACAAACCCTTCCCTTTGTTTCATGTCCATTAACTAAATGAGTTCCAATGTCAGCATAACTAATAACATCACCAAAATCATAATCATTACCATTCCCAGAATAAGTCCTAGCAACACTACTCATATCATCGGCTTTATTTTCATCATCAAGATAATAATATGGGATAGATATTCCACCTAGATTATAACGTGCTTCAGTATAAACCTGAATAACTTCATTTCCTTTTTTAACACTCAAAGGAGAAGTTGATGCAAGTTTACTAATTCCATCATAATCAGTCAAACCAAAAATATCTCCGTGATAATAATTAGCAACAATAGTTGGCAATTCACCAATAGGGATAAATTCCTCGTTTCTAAATCTCTCATCTCCTACAAAAAGAATTCTATAATTTGAAAAATCAGTTGATTCAAAATCAGCATCCTGAATAGTGTCTACAGTTAATCCTTTGGAAGTTAAAACATTAACAATATTAGAATCAACACCCATTGACCCCTTATATAAATAAGCAACATCAGTCGCAATAACGAAATTAGAAAAGAAAAGCAAAAAAGCAAAAATAATTAACGCATTTTTTTTCATATCTATTTTAAAGACAACTATTATATAAACGTGTCTTACTACTTTCTATTGATGACATAATTTTTATATATTTTTAAAAAAAAGGGGATAAAAAATAAAATTTCTATAAAAAAATATTAAAATCTAAAATAAAAATTTACCTAAACCACAAATTCAACGCTTTCAGTTGATACAGAATTCCCAGCTTTATCTTTTATTTTGATATCTAAGATATGCTCTCCTCTGCTAAAAGATTTCTTAGCAGTGCAAATACCGTCCTTCAACCTTGAACAAATCTTTTTCTCTCTTTCTCTTCCTCTACTATCAATATAAGTATAAACTATAGAATCAAAATTATCTTCAGTTACATCAAAATAAAAATATATGTATCTCTTATTTCTCTCTTCTCCCTGATACCAAAACCAGTCAGGATTATTTAAAACAGGAGAAGTTGTGTCAACATCAAGATTTCGTGGTTTAGTTATATCTTTTCTTTCAACAATATCAATTAATTCAAAATAATAATTTATTTCTTCTGAATTAAATTCACTTAAATTAAGACTAACTTCACAAAAATACTCATCCTCCTCAATAAAACATTCACTTAAATTAACCTTTTTTTCTGAATAATTCCATTTATATCCATAATATAATATTAAATCCACTGGATTTTGTTCAACAAATTCAATATTAAAAATACCATTAGTAAATCCTCTTGTAGGAATAGTTTTCTTTATTCTTGGTTCCTTACTATCAATTAAAAAAGAAATATCTTTTTCATCCTTTTGTCCTACTTCATCTTTTGCATAAATTGTAATATTATGTGTTCCATCTTTAAATGAAGTCTTTTTTTCGCAAACTTCATCATTTTTTAACTTTGTACAAAGCCTTTTCTCTTTTACTTTTCCTTTACTATCAATATAAGAGTAACCAACCTCATCAAAATAAGTTTCATCCACTCCAATTGTAAAATAAACATATCTTCCTTCAATATCATAATTTAGAGAATTAATAACAGGATTAGTCAAATCAACATCTAAATCGTTAACCTTACTTGTTTTAGTATTATCTCCAATATCAACTAATTTAAAATAATAGCTTATCTCTTCTGAATCAAATTCACTTAAATTGACATTAACTTGACAAAAATATTTATCATCATCTTCTACATAACATTTACTTAAATTAACGTTTTTTTCTAAATAATGTCCTTCATTTCCATAATACAATGTCAAATTTTCCGGATTTAACTCGCTAAATTCAATATTAAAAATACCATTAGTAAATCCTCTTGTTGGAAAAATACTTTTGATTTTAGGAGTTTTACTGTCAACAAAAATCGAAAAAGTTTTTTCCTTAATCAAATCATTACTATTAATTGCCCGAACAATAATATTATTTTCTCCTTCGTTTATTATTTTAGTTCTCTTCTTTAGATATCCATATTCGTTACAATCACTGCACAACTTACTCCATTTAGGAACTTTATTATCTAAATTAATAAACTCAATCTTTTCAACTTTTTCACTAGTAGTCATATTTAATATAATTCTCTTGCTA
>CAZXBY010000102.1:0-3201 GCA_964639055.1 Candidatus Woesearchaeota archaeon | reverse complement strand
AATTAGAACTGACATCGAAAAATCAGAACAAGAAACAGAAAAATTAGAACACGAAATCAAAAAAATCATGATCCAATTACCAAATATTATTTGGGATGGAACACCTATAGGAAAAAGTGACAAAGATAACGTCGAAATACAGAAATGGGGAAAACCAAAAAAATTTAACTTCGAAGTAAAAACCCATGTCGAATTAGGAGAAAACTTAGATATACTAGATTTCGACAAATCATCAAAAGTCGCAGGAAAAGGCTTCTATTACCTCAAAGGCGACCTCGCACTACTTAATCAAGCACTAATCAGCTTTGCCAGAGATTTCATGATAAAAAAAGGATATGAATATATCGAAACCCCACTAATGCTCAACGAAAAAGAAATCTATGCCTCAATGGACAAAGAATCAATCTCCGAATCAGTCTATGAAATCAAAGATGCAAACAAAGGACTAATAGGAACGTCAGAACAATCAATCCTAGCATATCACTCAGGCGACACAATCCGTGAACAAGACCTACCCAAAAAATATTTTTCTTATTCAATGTGCTTCAGACAAGAAATCGGAGCCCACGGAGTAAACGAAAAAGGACTCTGGAGAACACACCAATTCAACAAAATAGAACAATTTATCTTCTGTATGCCCAAAGACTCAGAAAAAATATATGAAGAACTACTAAAAAATTCACAAGAAATATTAGAAATATTAGAAATACCATATAGAACACTTGAATTATGCTCCAGCGATCTAGCTGACTGGAAATATAGAAGCGCCGACCTTGAAGCATGGAGACCAACACTAAACGAATATGGCGAAGTAGTCTCCCTATCAAATTGCACAGAATACCAAGCCAGAAAACTAAACATAAGATACGTCTCAAAAGATGGAAAAACAAGAGGCATACTACACACACTAAACGACACAGCACTAGCAACCTCAAGAATCATGGTAGCAATAATGGAAAATAACCAAAACAAAGACGGCTCAATCAACATTCCAAAAATTTTACAACCATATATGGGCGGAAAAAAGAAAATTGAAATCAAAAAATGAAAGAACATGTTGCGCTAATTATAACAAACGACAATAACGAAACCCTTTTTATTCAAAGATCATTTAAAAAAAATACATTAGCAGGAGCATGGTCTTTTCCATCAGGAACCGTAGAAGAAGGAGAAGAAATAAACGCAACAGCAATCAGAGAAGCACTTGAAGAATTAGACATTGAGATACATCCAAAAGAAACAATAGCAATAAAAGAACTTCCCGAATTTTCAGTAAAACTGTTGTTCATTTTATGCACCATAAAAAACAAAGAACCAAGAATTAACGAACCAGACGAAATAGAAAAAATAGAATTCTTAAAATTCAAAGATTTCTTCGATAAATTTACAGACGACAATATCGGACACGGACTTATTTGGCTAAGAAAAAATCCTAAAATATGGGAAAAGCATAATCTTTAAATCTCATTAAAAGGTAACTCCCATAAACTTTATATACACTCATTTTCCCTTATTCTCTATGGAAGACATACAACATCAACAAATGGGATATGACCGAGCAGCAACAATGTTCGCGCCAGACGGCCACATCTTACAAGTAGAATATGCTGAAAAAACAATAAGATTAGGAAGCGCATCCATAGGGATTGTATGTAAAGACGGCGTAGTAATTGTTTCTGACAGAAGACAAAAAGACGTATTAATAGTAGAAGAATCCGCAAACAAAATTCAAGAAATCGATGACCACATTATTTCAGTAAGCGCAGGGATTTCTTCCGATGCAAGAGTCCTAATTGATAAAGCAAGAGTCATAGCACAACAACACCAAGTAACATACGATTCTCCAGTCTCAACCGAATCAATTGTAAAAGAAATTGCAGACATAAAACAACAATTCACACATTATGGTGGAGCAAGACCATTCGGAATATCAATGATGATTGCCGGAATAAATGGTGAACCAAGTCTATACACAACAGACGTAACAGGCAACTATCTCCAATACAAAGCCAATGCAATCGGAGAAAATGACTCGAAAATCAAAGAAAAACTTAGAAAAAAATACAAACAAAATCTCGACATAAAAGAAGCAATCAAACTAGCCTTAGAAGTATTCAAAGAAATTCAAAATGACGATTACGACATCGAAAAATTCGATATAGGAATCTTAGAAAAAGGAAAAAAAATCCAAAGACTAAACGGAAGAGAATTATAAATCACTTATTAAATAACATCTTCAAAAAATCAAATCTACCTTATTATTACTAAAAAAAACACATTTTTTCCAATAACAATATTAATAAATACAAACAATCTTACATACTTATGGCAGAAACAATAGCCCGAGCAAAAAAAGAAGGAAAACATTTCGAAATCTTAGTTAACGAAAACGAAGCTCTTAAAATAAAAAAAGGTGAAGGTGATATCAATCAAGCAGTAATGACAAATGCAATATTCTATAATCTAAAAAGTGGAGAACATGCTTCAGACGATGATTTAGAAAAAAATTTCGGAACAAAGAATCCAATAGAAGTTGCAGAAAAAATAATAAAACAGGGAGAAATTGTAAGAACAACAAATGCGCTCAAAAATGAACAGGACCAAAAATACAAACAAGTAGTAGATTTTCTTGTAAAAAATGCAACATCACCCAACGGAAAACCATACACACCAGACAGAATAAATAAAGCACTCTCCGAAGCACATGTGAACATAAAAAATAAACCAATTGAAACTCAACTAACCGAAATAACAGACCAACTCAAAAAAATTCTACCAATAATTATTGAAACAAAAAAAGTAAAAGTAAGAATTCCAGCACAATACACCGGAAAAGCTTATGGAACGATAAAAGAATATCTCACAAAAGAAGATTGGCAAAGCAATGGCGACTTAGAATGCATAGTCGAAATACCAAGTGGACTAATAATGGATTTTTACGACAAAATAAACAACGATACACATGGTTCAATACTTTCAGAAGATATAAAATCGTGAACTCCATTTACGAACCAGCCGAAGACTCTTACCTTTTTAAAAAATTTCTTGAACAAACCTTAACAAAAAAGAAAGAAATGAAATTTCTCGACATGGGAACCGGCTCAAACATTCTTGCCCAAACAGCATATGACTTAGGAATAAAAAACATAACAGCTGTTGATATCCACAAAAAAGCAATAAAAATCGCAAAAAAAAAAAAAT
>CAZXBY010000101.1:0-3202 GCA_964639055.1 Candidatus Woesearchaeota archaeon | reverse complement strand
TGATTATGCAGTACTTACCCTTAGAGCCTTACCACTAAATTCTACGAAGAACCATAATATGATAATTTACATACCTCTAGAGGTTTCAGTGCGTGAACTAACTGGTCATCTATTACTTGCAACAGCCGCAGTATCCAAAGGTCATCAGGTATTTATAGCTTCACCTAGTGATATTTGGTTGTTTAAACGCTTAAATATTCTTTCAAAAGGATGTTATTTTCTCAAGAATATGAATATTCCTACCTCCTCAAAAAAAAAATATGATGATTTTATAAAAGATGGCTTTGATTTGTATTGTCAGGAACAAGAACCATCAATTCTTTGGAGTAAATTCGAGAAGTTTGTAAAACTTCTTAATTTTAAGGAAGATCATGTAATCCCATTTAAAGGAGTCTTTTGTTGGGGAGAACGTGATACAGAAGGTTATAAAAACTTATTTAGTTCACACAAAAATATTTTCTTTAATACCGGATCACCAAGAGCGGATCTATGGCACAAACAATTTATGCCATTATGGGATAGAAATTATATATCGAAATTAAAACCATATATTCTATTTGTCTCCAATTTTGGGGGTGTGATGGGAAATACTAATTGGACAGAATTGATAAAAAAGGTTAACAAACTAGAGCTTATTGAAACTTATGAACATGAAGAAAATTTCATAAAACTCTTTCAGGAAGAACATCATATTGCTTTAGAAATGATATTGGCGATTAAGCATATTTCTATCAAGTTTCCCGAGTTAAATATTGTTGTTAGACCTCATCCTACTGAAGAAGTAGATTACTGGAGAAATATTTTTACTAAAGAGAAAAACGTTGTTATTGCAAGTAATTCAGACCCATTAACCTCTTGGATTTCTAGTGCAAAATTAGTAATTCATAATGGATGCACCTCTGCGCTTGAAGCAGTTTTACAAAAGATCCCTGTAATCAGTCATGGTCCAGAAAGAACTCATGGAGATACTGGAATTCCAAATCAACTAGGAACACGAACTAAAAGTAAAGAGGAGCTCGAAAATACCATTATTGGAATTATCAAAAGTGATTATGAAAACAACTCACAAGTTAGATCCGAAGAAATCCTAAAACCTTTAATATCAACTAAGAATTGTGATGCCGCATTTCGTATATTAGATATAATGGAAAAGAACAGCAATTTTAGTAACACAATCAATTTTAATAACACAGATCTTATAAAAATTCGCTTTATTCGAAAAATGAAAAATATAATTGATCAGGTCAGGAAGATATTTACAGGTAAAGATTTAGTTTCTGCAAATTATAATATCAGCAAAGAGATTGTAACAACAGATGTGAAAATGATATCTAAAATACTTCAGATTAATTCACCTAAAATTGATTTTATTTCAAAAACCGGGCTGCTGTTTCGAAAATAGGAAACAAGAATTGGTCAAACTTTACTATCAAAGTAAATAATTATCATACATGCTAAATAGTATTAAAAAAGGTGGTTTATTCAGAATTTTATTAATAGGACTGCTAATTATAGTTGCATTTTTAGTTTCCAGTGTTCTAGGCCAGATAGGTACATTCCTTGTATTTGATATTTTATTGACATTTTATCTTATTAGTTTTTTCAAACATAAATGGAAATATTTGTTTTTATTGCACCCATTAATAATATATTTAACATCACTAGGTTTTGAAATACGATACGAAGATATTGGTGTAGGTTATACATATCTAAATTCATACAGTTTTTTTATTGATCTATCTAATTATACTTCAAACTCAGCAGAACTTAGTGAAAGTATATTTAATATAAAAAATGGACTATTTGGTTTTAAAAATTCTTATATCGGCGTTTTGCCTTTCTTCTTGGTACCAAATTTATTGTTTGAAAATAAGCTTGATGGCTTGACTCTTTATTTTAGTATTTCCAATTGGACTCTTATTTGTGCCATAATAGCAACTTATTTTTCCAAAAAGATAAAATCAATAAGCGAGAAAACATTGTTAGTTGCAATGCTAATTATAGTAATATCTCCAACCTTCATTGAAATTAATAGTTCAATACATCGCTATCATTTGCTTGTATTAGGATTATTTTTGTTTTACATATCATGGAATGCTATTAGGTTAAAAAGAAATAATACTAAGTTATATTCTTATTTGGCCTTAGTGATCTCAATATTATTAATTGGTATATCAAAAGCGGCAATTTTCTTTTCACTAATTCTTTTTGTTTTCATTGATTATACGATAAACAGAAATTTAAATATTTTAAGAAATAGCAATAGAAGTATTATTTATTTACTACTTATTGTAATTGTAGCTTTAATTCAAATTTTCGGTTCTGTTATTTTACCCGAAAATTATACTGTAAAGGATTTCAACACGGGGGCTACTAACATATTCACTCAGCTTCCAATTATAGGTTTCTTTGTACGAATTATTTATGCTTCACTATCACCTTTCCCATGGATAACTTTTAACCAATGGCAATTGTATGGATATAATGAAATGTTCCTCATTATTCATTTCTTATCCGCAATTTTAGTATTATGGCTAGTTCTTTCGTTGTTCCTTCATCTAAAACCAATTTTGTTTCTAAAATATGAACACCGGTCAAGTATAATTATGGGATTGTGTATTATTTTTTCCCTTTCATTCTCAGCAGTAGGCCATCACGTTTATATCGCCCCTGCAGTGCCATTTTTGTCTGTTTTGTTCTTAAATAGAGCATTGCTTACCAAAATAAGCTATCCAATATTTGCAATTATATTTGGTGAAATAGTAATGTTTTTTATTTAATTTATATTGTATTATGCGTCGTATTATTTATAATTTTTACTGGTTCATGTCAAGCCAATTAGGATTAGACATTCTGAAATTAATTAAATCAGTTCGAAGATCATATTTTTTCTTTAGGGATTTAATAATTTTCAAAAAGAAGTATAAAGGCCCATATTCTATAAAGCCATGTCTGCACGATAGATTTGACGAAAGTGGTGCAACTCGAAATGAATATTTTTGGCAGGATTTATTTGTAGCACAAGAAATATTCGTTAAAAACCCAGGTACTCATATAGATATTGGATCAAGAATCGATGGTTTTATTGGTCATATAGCAACATTTATGTCAATTGAGGTTTTTGATATAAGGCCATTGCAATTTAACATCCCGAATGTAAAATTTTCCCAAATTGACATAATGAACACGAAGGAGATACTAA
>CAZXBY010000100.1:0-3224 GCA_964639055.1 Candidatus Woesearchaeota archaeon | reverse complement strand
ATAAGTGCTTATTTGAGAAAGAGGAAGGTTATTAAAAAAAGAGTGGGGGTGCAACCAATTTCAGGGCAGCCAATGTCACTTTCGGTGGGAAATAGAAGGCCTGTTGGGAATAAAAGGGATTCAAGGGGTATTGCTACTTCTTCTAAACAACAAATGAGGAGAAACATTAATAAAGATAATCGTCAAAATTTGAAGAGGGGAAAATGATAAAGATAATAAAAAATTTTGCGAGGAGATTGTTTTCAGGTATTTTTGGGCAGCGTGGTGAGGTAAAGATGGGATTTTATGGTTCGCCTAATGCTGGTAAAACTAGTCTTGCAAATAAAATTTGTCAGGATTGGTTGGGTGAAGATTTGGGGAGTGTAAGTAAAATTCCTCATGAAACTCGTGAAGTTCAAATAAAAGAAAAGGTTGTTATTGAGAGGGGTGGAAAAAAGATTGAATTTAAATTGATTGATACTCCTGGGATTGCAACTAAAATAGATTTTGAAGATTTCTTGAAGTTTGGTATGAAGAAAAAGGAGGCTCAAAATAGGGCGAAACAGGCGACACAGGGGATAATTGAATCAATTAAGTGGTTGGATGATATGGATGCTGTTATTGTTTTATTAGATGCGTCTAGTAATCCTTATTCTCAGGTTAATATTACTATTATAGGAAATTTAGTTGCAAGAAATATTCCTGTTTTAATTGTTGCAAATAAGATAGATTTAAAAAAGTCTGACATTAAGAAGGTACAGGGAGCATTTCCCGAGTATGAAGTTGTGGGAATATCTGCAAAAACGGGTGAAAATATGGATGAGTTTTATGAAGAACTCTTTAAATTAATTAAGAAAGCTAGGTGATTATGGCGATAAAGAGTAAAAAAAAGGTGAAAAAAAGGGTAAGAACCTCTAGAGGTGTGTCTGAGGGTTTGACAATTCATTTTATGCCTTTTTCAGAAATTTCTAATGAAGATAGCATCGGTAAAATAAAGAAAGTTATGGGCTTGGTTTTAGCTAATAAGATTATTATTTTACAAGGGAAGTTGAGTCCTGATGATGAGGTTAGGTTGATTGAAAATTCTATGACATTGATTGGAAATATTAAGGGGTTTCAGGGTTTGGAGATTGCAACAATTTCGGGAGAGGGGGATACTATTAATATGTTTGAGAAGATGAGAAGAAATATTGCAAAGATTTTAATTGGTGAACGAGATAAGATTACAATTATTGGGCCTGCTACTGTTGTGAAAGATATAAAGCGGGATCCTAAAAAAATGGAATTGATGCTTCAAAGAAAGTAGAAAGAAAGTTTTTTATATTCTTATTGTTTTGATTTTGTTATGAGAGGTAATAGTATTCGGTTTTTTTATGAAATGGTTGTTATTTTTTTATTTAGTGTTATGCTTGTATTTGTGATTGGCTTTTTTGATATGCGTATTAATTCTTTTGCTGTTTCTAGTGATATAGGTGTTGAGTTTGAAATAAATGATATGACAGATAATTTTGTAAATGATAGTATTAATGATAGTTCCTTGAATGATGATACGTTTCTTCCAGAAATTGTTGGTGGTGACAATGTTTATGTTGATAACGAAGTTAATGATGAGGCTGGTTTTGAAAATAGTTTTAATTTTTTGTTGTGGGGATTGACTATTGGTTGTGTTGTTTTTATTTTTGTTATTTTGATTGTTGTATTTTTTATATTTAGGAATAGGGAAAATAAGGATGTTGTGAAAGGTGATGGCGTTGTTCCTGAGATTGCTAAGAAGGTTATATCTTCTGTTGTTAAGTCTTCTAAAATTGTAAATAAACCAATTATTAATAACAATATATCTACCACAAAGAAAGCTATTGTTTCGTCAAATGTAGTAATATCCAAGAAAGTTCCTGTTTCGGTTCAATCTGTTTGTGTTTCTAATAAATTGGTGAAGCCTGTTGGCGTTCTTTTAAATCAAAAAAGAGTTGTAGGTGGAGTTTCGAGTTTAGAATTTATAAAAAATTATTCATTTAGTTTTTCAAAAAATCCAAAAGAAAGGATAAGATATTTTCTGAATAATGGGAATCAATTTATTTTGAAAAAAAATTTAGTAGGGGCTAGACAATTATATCTTTGGATTAAAAATGAGTATAAAAAGTTGAAGCGTCACGATGAGAGGCTTTATCGTGAGATTATTGACTTTAAACGATTGTTGGGTTAGGGTATGATTTTTATACCTTGGTTGTCTTTATTTTATATGAGAAAAGGTGTCTATGAAATAAGTGGGCTTGTGTTTTTGAGTGTTTTTTTATTAGTGTTTATTATTAATATTTGGGATGGTTCTGTGACTGGTGAGGTTATTACGGATTTTGTGATTGACTACGGTTATTGTGATTATAATATTAGTTGTGGTTTTGAAAATTGGTCAGTTGGTGGTGTTTATTGTTTGAATGAGAGTCAGGTGACTATTGGGACATGTTTTAATATAACGAATGATAGCGTAACTCTAGATTTGCAAGGGTTTAATATTACGGGGGGGGGAGATGGTATTCCGATTATGATAGAGGGAGGGAGTTATGTTTTTCAAGATTATGGTATTTATGTGAACGGTTATGATATTATTGTGACGAATGGAAATCTTGTTAATTTTAGTGTTGGTGTTTTTGGGGAATCTTCAATGTCAACTTATTCGAGTTTGAATTTGAATGATAATAATATAGGAATTTATTTTGAAGGTTGTACAAATAGTGATGTTGAGAATGTTTATATTTTTGATACTTCTTTGGGTGGGATTTTTTTGTTTAATTCAGATGGCGGTTCTTTTCTTAATATATTTTCTTATGATAATTTAGGCTATGGAGTTCGTTTAGATTCTTCGGATTCTAATACTTTTTTGAATGGTGTTTTTTATGATAATTCTTTGAGTGGTATTTCATTGAATGATTCGAATTCTAATTCTTTTCAGGATATTTCTTCTTATGGAAATACGCTTTCTGGGATAGCAATATCGTTTTCTTCAAGTAATGTTTTTAATGATGTGTCTTCTTTTGATAATGGGGCTAGTGGGATTGTGTCAGACGTTTCAAAAAATATTTTTTATAATTTAAATTTATTGGGAAATGGTGAAAATTCTACTATTGGAGTTGATAAAATTTTGTATAATATATCAGAGAATAAAAAGATTGAATGGGATTTTGGAACAAATTTAACATTGAATAGTGAATTGGATTTTGAGAATAATATTGATTTTGGAAAGAATTATG
>CAZXBY010000099.1:0-3241 GCA_964639055.1 Candidatus Woesearchaeota archaeon | reverse complement strand
ACATTCAATCCTTAAAAATGTTTAGAATGTGGCAAGATTTATAAAGAAAAAATACATAATAATTATATGGCTAAGAAGGAAACAGAAAAAAATAAATCATGGTTCAAAAGGCATAAGATTATGACTGGATTTTTAATTGTTTTTATATTGTTTTTTAGTCTAGGTTTGTTAGGCTCAATTATCTCTCCCGATGATACTAATTCTTCGGACGGTACCAGCTCTTCTGATGACACTGCTTCTACTAATATACCCGTAGACACATCAATAAGAGTATCTGCGGTAGACTTATGGGCTGAATACGAAATGAATGAGATTCGGGCTGATAGCAAATATGAAGGAAAAGAATTAATTGTAAATGGTACAGTTGTTGAATTAGGAAAAGATATATTCAATAAACCTTTTATCGTATTCGTTAGCCAATGGGGTGGTGTTCAATGTAAATCGAAAACTTCTGAATTGGAGAAAATAGCAGAACTTAATGTGGGTGATTTTATTACCGTTCAAGGGAAAGGAGATGGATTTTTTGTCTTACACGTTGGTATAAAAGACTGTGTAATTCTATAATTTTTTATTTTATACATAATCCTTAAATTTTTAGAATCTCAACCGAACACTAAACTTTTTATTGTGTTAACGTGGATATCTTTTAAACACCCACATTAAAGAATGTTGCGATTTTGCTTTATAAAATTTGCCAATTACTTGTTAGTATATACCTTGCTTACATACTCTTAAAAAGAGAAATAGATGTAGGTATAATAATGGCAACAGCTAGTAAAAAGAAAATAACTGTCTCTGATGTAAGGCTTGAGGTATTAAGTGAAATTCATATGGAAAAAATGAAAACATTTAAGTCATATGAACAAGACCTCGTGGATTATCTCTTAGAGGATGCTTTAAATCATCAAAAAAATAAAGTAGCTCAAACTTATTTAGTCTTTCACAGAGGTACAAACAACCTTTTGGCATATATCACATTTACAAATGATTGTGTTAAATTAGAAAAAATAAAACCTGAACTTAAAAAGAAACTAAGATTGAAGGGGATTGGGTATAAATCACTCCCTGCATTAAAAATAGCAAGGATTTGTGTCAATGATAATTCAGTAAGGAATGGCTTAGGCTCTCTTTTAATTCAATTTGCAATACATACTGTAAGTCAAATAAGTAAATTAAGTGGATGCAGATTTATAATTCTCGATGCAAAAAGGAATTCAGACCCTCAAAATGATGCAATTCATTTTTACAAGAAGAAGGGTTTCGAAATCCTAAAGGAACGTAATAGAAGAGAAACTCCTTTATATTTGGACACTTATCCATATTTAGAAGAGCTTAACAAATAGTTAAAATTTCCATATTTTCTCTAATTTTTATAGCCTCTCTCTTTTGTTTGGCTGTTAGTCTAGAACTCTCTACATTCATCATTTTTTCAATAAACATATCTGCTTCTTTTCCAACAAGAGTTGGTGTCGCTTTAATTGGTTTTGCCATATTATTAGTGATAATTAACCCTATTTAAATCTTTATTTTCAAATAAAGTAGAAAGTAGCCCCCCATTTTTTTCATAATAATGTTACGTAATACGGTTTTTTAAACCTTGTTACAGTGTGTAACAACCTTTCAAAAATATGTTATATTATTGGTGTTCATAAGGTTAATTTGAATTCCACATCTTCCTTGATAATGAATCTCTATAAAAAAGCGAGGGTGGATCAAGGAACGCTTTGCTATGTTCCCATGTGATTACTCTAAGTTCTTTTATTTCTCCAGAATATTCAATCTTTGGAATACTGCCGTCATCAATAGTTGTTGTTTCCATATCCTTTTCTAAATAATATAGTATATAATAATTTATGGGTAAGATTTATATATCTGTATTACATAAGTATTACATGATAGAAATATCCAAGATACAAAAACCGGAGAATAAAGATGTAATTATCACCGTTCGGACAACAAAGGAGAATAAGGAATGGATGGATAAGAATAATATTAGCCCTAGCCTGTTTTTTGATGAAGCGATAGTTGAATTAAGGAATAAAATGAAAAATACTGTTCATCGTAAAGATTGTGTTATTTGTGGAAAGTCGACAAAACAGGTCAAAATTAGCAATGGATTGGAAACATTTTCTTTTTGTTCGATGAAATGTATGGATACCTATCTTGCTAAAAATAAAGATGGTAAAGGATTAGAGGTTTGTGGAACTAGGATTTATGTAAAATGAAAAAAATATGGAAACTTATTAAAACTGATGAAAAAAGTTCAAAAAAATTGGTTAAAGAACTAGGGATTTCTCCAATACTTGCCAACTTATTAATTAATAGGAATATTGCCAATCCAAAGGAGGCAAAGAAATTTCTTAAATGTGATCTAAAAGACCTTCATGATCCAAACTTATTAAAAGGAATGATAAAAGGAATTAAAAGAATAAAAAAAGCAATAAAATTAAAAGAAAATATTTTGATTTTTGGAGATTTTGATGTTGATGGAGTAACTAGCACTACAATATTAACAAAAGTTATTAAAACACTTGACGGAAATGTGTCTTATTATTTTCCAAATAGATTGAGTGAAGGATACGGACTTAATAAAAAGGCTATAGATAAAGCAAAGAAGAATAAAGTCAACCTTATTGTCACAGTAGATTGTGGAATTACTGCAAACGATCAAGTAAATTATGCGAAAGATAAAGGAGTTGATGTTATTATTATTGATCATCATGAACAAATAGGAAAAATACCAAAAGCTATCGCAGTAATAGACCCAAAACAGAAAGGTTGCAAATATCCCTATAAAAAATTAGCTGCAGTGGGCGTAGTGTTTAAATTTATCCAAGCACTAATCAAGGAGTTTAATTCTAATTTTAATGAATTTTCTTTGTTAGATTTTGTTTGTCTTGGTACTATAGCAGATATGGTTCCATTGGATGGCGAGAACAGAATAATTGTTAAAAATGGGTTAAGAGAACTAACATATACAAAAAACTTAGGATTAAAAGCTCTTATTGAAGTGTCAGATATTAGTGGTAAAGAGATTAATTCAGGACATATTTCATTCAGATTAGGTCCCCGAATAAATGCTTCCGGAAGATTAGAATCTGCGGATAAAGTAATGCGACTTTTTGAAACTGAATCAATTAAAGAAGCAAATGATATCGCTAATGAATTAGATAAACAGAATATGGAACGTCAATATATACAACAAGAGATTTTTAAACAGGCTATCAAAAAAATAGAAAAA
>CAZXBY010000098.1:0-3305 GCA_964639055.1 Candidatus Woesearchaeota archaeon | reverse complement strand
AAAGATGATCCATTTGTTATTTGTAATTGCGAGCAGTTGCAAAATATCTCTGAAATTTTAAATGCACATTATTTGTTGGGTGGAACAATTGATTGTAGTGATTTAAACTCAAATTTTGAGGCAATAGGTGACAATTTTGATCCTTTTAGAGGAACTTTAAATGGAGATGGGAATATTATTTATGGATTAAATATTGGTTCAGATACGAAGAATTATGCGGGCCTTTTTGGTGTTCTTTTTAATGGTGTCATTAAAAACGTCGGGTTATCTGGTTTGAATGTTAATGGAGAATTATTTGTTGGGGGGCTTGTCGGTCGTCAGGAGAAGGGAGTTATTTCCAAGTCTTTTATTGAAAATAGTAATATTAGTGGGACTGCTAATGTTGGAGGATTAATTGGTTATTCAAATGGAGAAGTTAATGATTGTTATTCCTCGAGTGACGTTTCATCTACAATTTTTGCTGGTGGCTTAATTGGAGGAGCAAAAGGTAGTGTTTCTAGATCTTATTTTGCTGGAAATGTTGATTCTCTTTACCGGGGCTTTGTTGGAAAGAAGTTCCCTCTTGCAGTTATCAGTTCGTCATATTTTGATTCTGAAAAAATGCCTGGTTATACAGTTATTGCGGGTATTGGTTATTCAACAGATAAATTTAGAAATATTAGTAATTTTAAAGATTGGGATTTTCTTGAAGTTTGGAAAGTTGGAGAAAACAGCTCTTATCCAACTTTGAGGTATTGATTTTTAGTTGATTGTTATTTTTTACTATAATGATATCTTTTTAAATTTTTACGAAGAGATACAAATAATAATAATTCCCACAAAGTTTATAAGAAAGTTAATCTATGATTAAGATATGAAAGAGGGATTAGGAATTTTTGTTTTTGTTTTAGGATGTGTGTTTTTGCTGATTGCAGTTTCTTCTTTTACTGGACTTTCTGTATTAAGTGATGTTAGTGTTGATTCTGAGATTAATTCTGGTGATGATATTACATTTTTAGCAAGTATAAATAATTCTGCTGGTAATGATGTAAGTGTTTGGGCAAGTATTTGGGATAATACTGGTGGATTAATTTGGTCTGGCTTAATGAGTCTTTTAGGTGGTAAAGATAGTGAAAATGAATCTTGGGGAGTAAATGTTTCAACCGATACGCCTCCTTTTCCTGAAATTGTAGGAAATGAATCATTTGATTATGCTGTTTATATGAATGATAGTAATGGCGATGTTACTAATAAAACAGGAGATTTTATTATAAGGGCCAAAGGTGAGAATAATCTAATTCAATTAAAGAAAGGGTGGAATATGATTGCGTTTAGTTTTTCTGATTCAGACAAAGTTGAAGATAAAAAAATAGAGTTGAATCAAGGCTGGAATTTAGTTGGTTATTCATCAAAAAAAGCTCCAACTGCAGACCTAAGCATTTCAGCAAGTGTTGAGGGAGTTGTAAATAGTAAGGCGTCATATTTTGATTCGGATAGAGGCTCTTACCAGTTGGCATCGTTGTCTGATGGTGAGTTTGAACCTAATCATGCTTATTGGGTCTATTCTAATTCAAAAGCACCGGTTAATCTGATTGTAGAGGGAGCTAGTGGGGATGAAGTAGGAATGAGTAAACCTGTTAGTGAGTTAAAGTTTAGGAATGTGACGACGGGGGAGGAAAAGGGGATTGCTGAGGCAAAAACTTTATGGGGAATGAATATTAAATATTATGACCCTAAAGGTTGGGCAACACTTTATGATAATGTGAATTCGTGGGATGGGTACTTTGTATTTTCACCTAGTGATGATATTGTAATTGTAGGATGAAAGATTATTGTTGATGGAATAAGTTAGTTTTTGATGTTTTTTAATAAAAACGTTTAAATAACTATTTAGTTTGATATCTGTTATGAATAAGAGAGGCATTTCAACTATTGTTGCTACGATTTTGATTGTTTTGATTACTGTTGCTGCTGTTACTATATTATGGGCTGCAATTTATCCAATGATAAGTAAAACAATATTTATTGAAAACTACAATGTTATATTTGAAATTGATAAATCTAATAGTTTTACTGTTTATGACCCTGCTAATTATCGTTTAAGTGCTCAAGTTAAAAGAGGTGGTGATAATGCAGATGTTGTTGCATTGAAGTTTGTTATTGATGATAATGAAGGTAATTCACATCCTTTTAAGACTTACAATGTAGTTAAATCAAGTCAATCAAAGGTTTATATTTTAGCTGTTGGTTTTTTAGAAAGTATTGATTCAGTGAAATTGATTCCAATTTATCTTGTTGATGGTAAAGAGAAGGAAGGTAGTATTTTTTATTTAGATGAGAAAATACCTGTTAAGGATAATGCATTAGACGATGTTAAAGGTAATGATGGAGTAGAAGTCAGTGAAGGTCTTGTATTCTATTATAGTTTTGATGAAGCACCAAAGATATTGGATATTGGAGAATATTTTGTTTATGATAATTCAGGCTATAATCATTCCGGATGGATTCCAGATTATGGAGTAACAAATAATATTGAGTTTATTGAGGACGGGCAAGTTGGTGGTGCTTACAGATTTGATGGAAATGGAGATTATATAGATTTTTTTGATAAGCAGAGTTTAGCAGATGAAACAGAGGGTAACAAGACAATTGCGTTTTGGGCGAAGCCGGAGTGTAAAAATGATTTTTCTATGGTTTTTGGATCTTTTGATAATTATTATGCTGGATTTTTTATACAATGTCCTACTGGAAGTATGCCTTTATTTTATATAGGATCTGGTTCTCCAATTTTAACTGGATCAAATATTATTCTTAATGAATGGTATTACTATGTTTTTTCTGTTTTAAAAACAGAAGAAGGAGAGTTTGATATTTCGCTGTATATCGATAATGTTCTCGTCTCAAGTGTTTCTGTTACAGGTGCTTCGAATATTGACGCCAATTTTTTTGTTGGTACAAATTCAAAAAGCAGTGGTTTTTTCGAAGGAGAAAATTCGTTTAGTGGAGAAATAGATGAATTAAGAATTTATAATAGAGTTTTAAATGAAAGCGAAATAGAGCAACTTTATAATATTGGTCTTGATTAATGATTAAAAAAGTATATTGATTAAAATTAGAAAATTATCATAGTGTTATCTTTTTCTTTTGTGTTTCTTAATTCTTTTAACCAAATATTATTTTTGAACTTCGCGCCCTACTTATTAAGGCGCACAATATTCAAAAGATGAGAAAGATAAAGCTCTTGCAAAGATATGGGAAGAATATTAATTGTGACGATTAACTAATTTAAAAAAAAGGAAGCAATTAAAATAAAAGAAAGTTAATTA
>CAZXBY010000097.1:0-3337 GCA_964639055.1 Candidatus Woesearchaeota archaeon | reverse complement strand
AAAATTTATTAAGGTTAAATGTTCTAAGTGTAAAAATACACAGGTTCTATTTGGGAGAGCAACGACAAGGGTTCGATGTGATGAATGTGGAGGAATTATAGCTTTACCTAGTGGTGGAAATGCTAAAATTAGGGCAAGGGTAGAGGAAGTTTTTTAACTGTTTTTTAACGAAAACACTTAAAAGAGAGATTTTCTAATCATTTCTATGGAATATAAGGAAGGCGATTTGGTTTTATGTACGGTTGATAAAGTAGAAAATACAATTTGTTTTGTTCATTTACAGGATGGTTCTAAAGGGACAATAATTTCTTCTGAAATTGCTCCGGGTAGAATTAGGTTTATGCGAGCGTATGTTGTTCCGAATAAGAAAATTGTTTGTAAAATATTGAGAGTTTCAGATAATAGTATCCAGTTGTCTTTGCGAAGAGTGAATGTAAAGGAAAAAAAGCAGGTTTTACAGGAACATAAGCAACAGTTGGCTAATAAGGTGGCATTGAAGCAGATATTGGGGGAGGATTATGAGGAAACGAAAGAAAAAATATTAAAGGATTATTCGGATTTATTGACTTTTATACAAAGTGCGAGAGAAGATGTCGATATTTTCGAAAAATATATTCCAAAGCAATATCTTGGGCAGATTCAAAAGATTGTTGAAAAAAAGAAGAAACAAGTCGAATTAAAATATGTGATAGATATTAAGTGTCTTTCAGGTGACGGAATAAATAAAATAAAGGAGATTTTTGATATTAAGGATTTAAATCTTAGAATAACATATGTTAGTGCTGGGAAATTTATTCTAAAGTTAAAAGCTAATGATTTTAAGGAAGGAAAGATGACTATTTCAAAGATATTGGAAAAAATAGAAGAAAAGTCAAAAGAATCAAATTGCGAATTAGAATATAAAGAAGAAAAAAAATGACACAATTAAAAAAATGTCCGGTTTGTGAGAAGTATACGCTTAAAGAATTATGTTCTGTTTGTGGAATTAAAGTTGTTGAAATAAAATATAAATTTGTTAAAATAAGAGATGCTCCAAAAGATTCGGCTCAACATTTTCAAAAGATTAGAAATAAAAAATGACTTTTTGTGTTTTTGAAAAAGGTTTATATAATTTGGAGAATTTTTATTGTAATGAAATTGATTATTGATGAAAGATTAAGGGAGGTTGATGATGTTTTTTTTGGGGTGTTTAAATATTTAAATTTGATTAGGCATGTTACGCCTGTTAATGTTGAGGAACAAAAGGAATTGTTTTTTTTGGGAAAAAATAGAAATCCTGTTTTTAGATATAAGTTGGCAAGAACGGATATTGGTAAGGTTAGAAAAATGTTGAAGGGATTAGAAATTTCTTTAACTGGTTTTGGTAATATTTATGAGCAGGTAAGATTGGATTTTTTGAAAAGGTGTGATGTCATTGAGAATATTGGTGTTGATGATTCGGTGGTTAAGCAATTGACTTCTGAAATATATGGTTGGCCAAATAGAGAATGTTTAGAATATGCAAAAAAAATATTGAATGAATTTTTGAATGTCGAGGTTGAGTTGGATGTGCCAAGTTGTGAGATTTGTAATTCTGTGAAGAAAATGATTGATGATCTTGGGTTAAAAGATTGGGAGGTTAAGTTTTCGGAGAGATGGTTAACAAGAACAAAATATACTAAAAAAATTTTTGTTTGTGAGAGAAGAAAATTTTCAAAACTTGATGTTTTGCGTTTGCCTGTGCATGAAGTGGGAGTGCATGCGGTGAGGTATGAAAATGGTTATTTACAGCCTTTGAAAATATTTGGTTTTGGGTTTCCTGGTTTTTTGAGTACAGAGGAAGGGCTTGCTACTTATTTTGAGGAAAAGACAGGAAATTCTAGTAATCAAATATTTAGAAATTATGCGGGGCGCGTTGTGGCGATTGACTGTTTACGAAGAGAATTGGATTTTAGGGATTGTTATCTTCAATTGAAGGGATATAATTTTTGTGATGATGATGCCTGGAGTTTGGCCGTAAGAGTGTATAGAGGTGGGGGATTTGTTAAGGACCATGTTTATTTAGAAGGATATTTACAGGTGAAGAATTTTGTTAATGAAGGTGGAGATTTGAAAAAACTATATGTGGGAAAGGTTGGGTTAGATGATTTGCCTTTGGTCGAGGATTTATTGGATAGCGGATTAATTAATGAGCCGAAATTTTTGCCATCTTTTTTATCTTAGTTTAGTAATATGACATTCATAAAGTAATGAAAATAGAAGAAAAGAGCGGCAAAAAGTATTGGTATTAAAATAAGTCTTATGAAGAATACGATAAGTTTATTTTCTCCTCCCATTCTGTTTGAGAGGATTATGACTATGTATAAAGATAATGCAAATACGAGAATTGGTAAAAAGAGATAACTAAAGATTATAAAATATTGTTCAAGCGTTAGGTTCATTACCATAAAAAGTTTTGGCTAAGTAAGATTATAAATTTATGTAGATATATTATTTTATTTTAAGAAGATGAGTGGGTATCATAAAACTCTTAAATCCCTATTTCTTCACGAAGAGATGGTTAAAAAATTAATTCAGGAAGGTGCGGAGGCAAAGATATATTTGGATGGAGATGTGGTTTTAAAGCAAAGGGTTCCAAAGTCGTATCGTCATCCTGGGCTTGATTTGCAGATTAGAACTAGGAGGACAAGGCACGAGGCAAAACTTCTTTGTAAGGCTAAGGGGGTTGGCGTGAGGGTCCCGGAAGTGTTTAATGTTAATAAAAAGTTTGAGCCGACTTCTAAATATGATCTTGAGATTGAGTACATTGAGGGGGACAAACTTTCTGAGACTCTTAATGGTTATCCTGAAGCGAAACAAGTTGATGTTATGAAAAAATTGGGGGAGCAGGTTGCTTTGATGCATAGTAATGATATTATTCATTCTGATTTAACGACGTCGAATACTATATTGAAGGGGGATGAGGTGTTATTGATAGATTTTGGGCTTGGTTATTTTTCGGTAAAAATAGAGGATAAGGCGGTTGATCTTCATTTGATTAAGCAGGCTTTGGAAGCAAAACATTTTCAAAATGATGAAAAACTTTTTGAGGGTTTTTTGAAGGGGTATAAATTTGAAGATAGTTCGAAAGTTATTGAGAGGCTGGGTGTGGTGGAGAAACGGGGAAGGTATAAGCATTAATTTGTTATTCTAGTCTGGCTTCTAAAAATTGCCTTAAGTCTACATTGACTCCGTCTTTGAATTTTAGAGTATAATTGTTTGTTAATCCCCATTCGTTAGTAGCTTGATTAAATTCTTTTAGTTGGGTTTGGGATAATTCTGTTGTACCTTCGTCGCAACCAATATCTCTTCTAATGGT
>CAZXBY010000096.1:0-3339 GCA_964639055.1 Candidatus Woesearchaeota archaeon | reverse complement strand
TATACTGTTCCCAATAGAAGAATTATGTTACTCGGATTATTGCTCGGAATATCAATCGCTCTTTTCATAGTGTCAGGCACATTTTTATCATTTGAACTGATAACGGGATTTCAACGAATAGCCTTTACAACAGGAGCCGCTATAGGGTCAGAAGGAATCGTTTCGTACTCAATAATAGTTTTCGTTTTATCGTTAACCGCAATATTTTTTATTTCATTAATAATTAGAAAACCAAAAAAATATGAATATATGCCACCAACTCCTAAATATTAAAAATCACAAATCCCTTTTATTAGATTCCCGCCCCTTTTTCAAACTCTTCAATTCTTTCTCTCGCTTCTTTTAATTTTCCAACTTCACGACTTCCTTCTTTCGCAATTTTTTGAACATCTCCTCCCCCAGCCTTTCTAGCAGCTTCACTCATCATCTTTTCCCCAGCAAGTCTACGAAATATTCCCATAATATTAATGAATATAGTTGGAGCAAAAAATAGTAGCGCAAGCATTACAACTATTAAAACAACAATAAGTATAACAGCTATAACAATTCCCCATGGTAAAACATAATTAAAAAAAGCATCAAGAAGATGAATCCAAAGTTGCGCAAGATAATAATAAAGATCAAGAAGAAGAAGAATAGCAAAAATGCCAAAGCCAGCTATTCTCGCCATTCCTTCTTCTGAAAAAAATCCATATTTTCCCGCATTAAGAACCATATGTGTAAAGAAAAATAAGATAATTATTACATTCCAAAAAAAAAGCCAACTAATTTCAGGAACCATTCTCAAAATAAATTTCATCCACGAAGCATTCTCCTCTAAAAATTTATTAATTTCAGCAATCCTTTCATCTGCTTTACTCATCCCAAAATCAAAAGTCTTTTTATTAACTTCTCCCGTCTCAGGGTCAATAATATTAGGGATTAAGTCAACCTTTTTTTGAATATCTTCATATTGTCCTGTGGGGTCAGAAATCGGACCCGGTGAAACCTCATCATCAGTAGTAGGACTATTAGCTCCATCATCAACAGCATCACTATCCTGACAAGATACAGCAACCAAACTCACAATTAGCAAAAATACAAACAAATAAGTTAATCCTCTCTTCATACCCTTTTTAATAGAAAAACATTTTTATAAATCTTTAGAAAGCCAAGGTAAATATTATAAACTAAAACACCCATATGTTTTAATGAGGTGTAATCAATTAAGCTTAACATTAATAATACTTCTACTTATAGTTTTACCCCTAACAATATCACAAGATACAACTTTAGACCCAACTAATACAGCGCCAGACAGTGAGTCTGGAGAAACACCTCCAGTAGAAACCCCAGTTGACGAAACAAGCTCAGACTTACCAACTCTCCCCACCTATGATAAAGATGAAAAATTTCCCACAGACCCAAAAGAAGGTGGAAAAGCAGTATTAAATGCCACCCAACAGGCAGCTCTTGATGCCTTAAAAAAGCCAGTAAAAAAGAGCGATGTAGAAGACTTAGAACTTCCTGATATATTTCAAAAACCATCAAGATTTATATTTGGAATAAAAGATGAAGAAAGTATAAGTTTAGAGAAGTTTATAGTGTTGGTTATTTTGTTTGTATTAATGTCTCTATTTATATATAATATACTATCAATGGTCGCTCCATTTTCAGATTATATTGTCTTGATAATTTCTATATTTTCTTCAACTATGTTTGGAATGTTTGGAATTTTTAATCAAATATCTAAATATATATTTTCAGGCATAACATTTACTAACATAAGTATATTAGTTATAATAATAGCAATTCTTATAGTTTTTTTAATTTTCTCAAAGGGAGCTAAAGAAAGACTAAAATTATTAAAATTACAAAAAGCACATAAAGAAGGACAAGAATTAAGAAAAAATAAACAATTTATCAATGTGCTTGGTAAATCATTAAGAAAAGAATTATAAAAAAAAATAAAAAATAATAAAAGAATAAAATAATTATTTTATTCTTTTATTATGTTGTTGCACCAACATCCCTAAGGACAGTGGCTCCTGCAACTACTCCTTCAGCAGCTTTATGTGCTTTTTTTTCAGCTTTTAAAATACCTTTTCTTCCTTTAACATCTACCAGCCACTTTTGCATTTTTACTCCTCCAAAGAAGATAAATATTATAGCAGCAAAAAACATCACAGCTGTCATAATAAGGGCAAGGGCACTACCAGCTCCAAAAACAATTCCTGCAAAAACAAAAACACCACCAACAAGATTCCTTAGAAGCCCTGTTAAAGTCAGAACAACAAAAATACCACCAGCAATTATCCAATTTATATAATCACTCCATGGAGAAACTAGCATAAGAATATCTGCTGTAATCAAAACTAAAACCAAAGATCCAAAAACTGCAACAAATATCCATAATGCCGAATTGCCAGTAATATCATCAGGTAAAAGATTCCATTTTATCAGAAGGTCTTTTGTGTCTGTAAGAAGAGAAGAAGTATCTTGCGCCGCAACAAATTGCATAGCAAACATTAATGCGAACATCCCAACGACTAAGAACAAAAAACGTTTTTTATTATATTTCATATATTTTTTATACCTCCTTTCATATTTTTGTTTAACTAATAAACTTTTTTACTTATTTAATACCAGTAAAACACTTTTATAAATACTTCTCTGATAAATAATAATAATCAACTAAAGGTCCTAATATATTATAAGAAATTATGTATTATTTCAAGATTTTTTCTAATTTACAAATATTAAATATTTAATTTATTAATTTATTATGATGATACATCCTAAAAAATTAGAAGAATATTCACTACCACTTCATAACACTATAAAGCTGTTTGTTTAGGTTTTTCTTCGTTCTTTTATAATACGAATCAGTAATATAATTCTTTAATTTTGCTTTTTCTAATTTTTCTAATTCTTCCCTAATCTTTGCAGCAAACGCTTGATGATTGTCAGCAGCAACAGTCTTCATCTGTTCTCTTATCATTGCTCTTCTAATCGTTCCATCAAACAATAAGAACAACAAAGAAACAACAGCACTCCAAAAATACATCCAAGCCATACCACCAACCTCTTGATATCTCAAGTCCCACATAGAAACAAATACAACAATAAAAAATATCCAAAAGGTTTTTCTTAAAACTCCCTCCGGAAACTGATGAATAAAGAAAAACCCAATTATCAAAGGAAGAAATGCAGCCAACGTAACACCTAAAACACTATATGGTAAAAGAACAGTTTCAACTAAATAATCAGAAAACATAAAGAACCGAGTAGATAAAAGAGATACCGACAACGTAACAATTAAAACAATTGCACCATTATCCCTAAAGATTGGCATAGTTT
>CAZXBY010000095.1:0-3342 GCA_964639055.1 Candidatus Woesearchaeota archaeon | reverse complement strand
TCCATTTTTCTCTCCCCTCCAAATTCCATTCTGTAACCAATCCATCAACCACCAAAATGCGTCACTTTTAATCTGTGTCCAATAAAAAATATACCTTGGATATAATGGTAAAGAGTATTTTTCACTCTTTTTAAGAGCAAAATCTAAATCAACACTCCATTTATCATAATCTACCTCCTCTCCTGTAATCTCCAATTTTTT
This sequence comes from Candidatus Woesearchaeota archaeon, assembly GCA_964639055.1. Classification (GTDB taxonomy): domain Archaea; phylum Nanobdellota; class Nanobdellia; order Pacearchaeales; family GW2011-AR1; genus JAGVXH01. The sequence goes on along the minus strand of CAZXBY010000095.1, from coordinate 3,141 downwards.
CTTTAATTCTAAATCCCACCACTCCTCAACATATCCAGGTTTCAACAAAGGCTGATTTCTATCTATTACATCACCAACAGGAAATAATATATCACCTAAATATATTATTTCTTCAATCTCCTTAGATATTTTTTCAGATTCTTCAAAACTCTTTAATTTCTTTACACTACCATTTTTTAATTTCACAATAGGGCCATCTATATCATCACACGAAGTTATAATACATCCCTTACTTGGCTTTTCTAACTTCAATTGAGTTCCGTGAGATAAAAACTCATCACTTACCCCCATTGTTGCCGGATGAATACTAACAGCACTAAAGCCATTAACTCGGCTTCTACCATATCTAAACCTAAATCCACCGCTTCTTGATGGATGAGCATAAACCGGCCTCCCAGCAACCAAGTCTTTAATATAAGTAGCTTCCAATTCCCCCTCTCCCTCTTCTATTTTTTTATGAATATTAACATAATCATTCAAAAAATCAAAACCAGAAAATACCAATCCATTCTTTTTACAAGAAGCTACCCTCTTTATTCCCTTCAATGCCTTTTGAGCAAGCCCTTCACTAAAAGCAAGACACATTCCCCCTCTAATACGACTAGTAGGTACTCTAGGTAAATCTCTATAATTACTAACCTCTCTTTTATCTGTCGGTTCCCCCGATATTTGAATAGGAGAATTCCTTGCTAAAAAATCAATTTCCTCTTCACTTGGAAAATATTGCAAATTAGAGACTCTTTCATGATAATCTGTATTTTCAACAATAAATCTTTTTATTTCTTCCTCCGTTGGATCGTACTTAGCATATCCAAAATATTCTCTTAAAAAATCAATAAGCATTAAAATAACACAAGTAGCCGTCGTTCCAGCAGAACGAATTGGGCCGCTAAAGTTAACCCTCCAATACTCTTTCCCTTCTTTTGTTTTACAAATATCAATTCCAGTATAACCCTCAATTGGGGAAGCAACAACCCCCAAAGTAAGATACGCAAAACCCACCCTAATCCCGGCATCAATAGCCTCCATCCTATTATTAAATTTGCAAAAAGTATCTTCAGCAATCTCTCTCGCTATACAAAATGCTACTGTAGTATCCAATTTACCATATTCTTTTTCTAACTCAATCATCCTATTAGCTATATCCATTATCGGAAGCTGAGAATAAATTGTTGAAATCAAACCAACACACTTCTCAGCCATAGAATTAGCTAAAGAAACCTCAACCTCCAATTCCGGATCAAAACCACATTTCCTAGCCAAATTTGCAACCTCATATTCTTTCTCAACACTATTCTTCAAATCCTCAAAATATTTCTCAACATCCCATTTTTTTTCATTTTCCATTTTTAACATTTTTCCTCATTCAATTTACAAACTAAATCTTCACCACTCTCCCATTCAATACCACAACCATCATCACTAAAATCCAAAATTTTAACCTCACGAGTTTTTAAATTAAACAAAGGCACCTTACACGGATCAGAATTAATACCCCGTTTTTCCATAAATGAATTGGAAGATTGCCAACATGACGCCGAAACCAAAAAAATATTATTTTTTATTGACACTTCACACCTATGTTGATCACCAGTAAGAATAATATCAGGAACCGGATTAATTACCAAAGAATCTACATCTTTTGGAACATAATCAACCGCCCCATGCGTTGGAGCAAGATGCCTCCTCTTCACCATCTCTTTAACAACAGAAGTTGGAGAATTGTGTCCATATTTTATTCTTATCTCAGAAAGTTCATCAATAAAAGCATTAATACTTGCTCCATGATACATTAAAACCTTAAACCCCCCCTCTATTTCAACCATAGCAGGATTTGGAACCATATATAAATTCTCAATATCATATAATCCCGAAGCCAATCTCTTATCAACAACAGCTTGAGGCTCACCTACCCAAACCGAATCGTGATTACCAGGCGACATAATAATCTGAACATCTCTCCTAACCAATTTAATTATCTCTTCAACCTTACTATATTGTCCAACACTAGAAAAAATATTTAAATTCTTCTCTTGTCCTGGATAATGACCAACCCCATCAATCATATCTCCCACAACAAAAAGATATCGAATTTTCTTAGCGATAGCACGATATCTATCATCTCCCTCCTTACCATTTAGCCATTTAATAAAACGCAAAAAATTCTTTTCAAGAAAAAACTTAGATCCACAATGCATATCACCTATAAATGCAACCCAAACATCATCATTATGCCTTCGTTTTTCACTTAAAAAAGCCTCCGGAAAATAAATATCATTACAAAAAAGCACCTCCTCTGAACCATTAACACCAAAAGCAACAATATCATCCAACAATAATTCATTAGCCTTCTCAAAAAGCATTTTTTTATTTTCATTAACAATAATATTCACCGTTCCCGTCATATCTTCAACCTTTAATATCAAATTCTTATTTTTTGTAATTCTCTTACTTATAACCGCAGCAATAATAGTAAAATTTCCCTTCACCTTCCCCAATTTTCTAATAGAGGTTAAATCATCAAAATCCTTATCTTCCAAAACCCCCTTCAGAAAATCATAACGATTCCTAAAATGTTTAATAAAATCATTAACCGTTATTTTTTTCTGTTCAAAATCAGAAGTAGTAATTAATTTAACATTATATTTATTTTCTTTCAATACCTTCTCTATAGTCCTGTTCTTCATAGAATTTGTTTTTTCACCACTTAAATCAGAAAAAATATCTAAAACATCCCCCTCCCTAAAAGAACTAAAAAGCGAGCCCCGCATCCTCTCAATATTATCATTAAAAACTTTTTTTGTAACCACCCGTTCTTTTAGTTGCATTCCTCCCAAAACATCAATTATTTCATACGCCCTTTTTTTATCCAAAGAATTAAACATCTCCAACATTTCACGATCTAACAAAAATCCCTTCTTCATACATTTTCGCAATAATTCTTTAACCATTTTGTTTTTCAATAAATAATTTAATAAAATTCCAAATATCATTTAATTTTTTATACACCATTTTATTTCAAAAACGAAGCAACTACAAACGTATGCGTTTTGGCTTCAGTAACTACTATTAATAAAAAACTCTTAATAAGTATTATTATATACTAAGACATAAATCAACTACAAAACTAAACTATCAGTC
>CAZXBY010000094.1:0-3342 GCA_964639055.1 Candidatus Woesearchaeota archaeon | reverse complement strand
ATTAGAAAGCATAGATTTAGAACTATCAAGTGCATATATTTTTGCTTTAGGAAACATCTTCAAAATGTACTTTGTTAAAAAACCATCTCCGGCTCCCAAGTCTAATATTGTTGGATTTTCCATATTTAGGATTCTATCTATTTCTAATTGTTTCAATTCTGATATTCTTGCATTTGGACATTTGTCCATAGCTAGATTGTATCTCTGTGTTCTTTCCTGATTAAATTCGTCTACTTTCATAACTATGTAGTGGTAATAGGGATTATTAAAATTACTAAGGAATATTTTAACAAAACGCAAGATTTATAAGTATAATTGCAATATGGATTATATATGGAAATAAAATTAGACTTAAGAGATAAGAAGATACTTAGAGAGTTAGATATGAACGCGAGAGTTAACTATGCTTCCTTGGGTAAAAAAGTTAGACTTTCTAAGCAAGTTGTCAAGTATAGAATAGAAAAGTTAGAATCTCTAAACGTAATTCAGGGCTATAATGCACTAATCGATATTTCAAAATTGGGTGATACTATTTATGTAGTTTATCTAAAATTAGTCCAGATTTCTTCTATAAAAGAAAAGGAATGGATAAAGAAAATTGAGAAACATAAAAGCGTTTTAGCGGTAGGTAAAAATGCAGGACAATGGGATTTGACAATTGCTTTAAGATGTGATAATAATCAAGATTTAGATAAAAATCTAAAAGAAATAATTTCTGATAAGTCAGAAAATATTAAAGAAAAACTGATAACTAGCGAAGTTGAGGGTTCATATTTTACTATGGATGTCATAAATAAAGGAAAGTTACAAGAAACTTCAACATCAGAAAGTCAAAATATAGAAAAAATAGACAAAAAAGATGAAGAAATTATCGCCATTTTGTCTGACAACTGTAGATCAAGTTTACTTGAGATTTCTGAAAAAGTAAAAATGTCTCCAAATGGAATTAAAAACAAAATAAAGAACTTAGAAAAAAAAGGAATCATTATTGGATATAAAACCAAGATTAATTATGAAAAACTAGAATATCTTCATTTTAGAGTCTTCTTACACTTAAGCAAATTTACACCTGAGCTATATAACAATATTAAGAATTTCTTAAAACATAAAGGCAATGTAGAAAGCGTCTCTAGATATATGGGATATGCAGATATCGACTTTAGATGTTACTCAAAAAACATTTTAGAGCTATACAATTTAATCTCTGAATTAAAAGATAATTTTCTACAAAATATCCTTGGAGTTGATTCAATGCCAATATTCAGGTGGGAATCAATTAATTATTATTCCAGGAATCTTTAATAATTAAACATCACTCCAACAATACTTACAAAGTCCAACAGTGTTAGTAAATGATACTAAAACAAATATTAATATTTAAAGCGTAGTCTCTAAGGGATGTGAAAAAGGTCTCTACTTCGGTTGAAGTATTTGATTCTCTTTAATCTCCTAAAAAAGGTAACCAATATGGTTTATTTTGGGTGAGGGGATATTTTATTTAATATTTACAAATATTTTTTGCTTGGGATAATATTCCTTCTAATATATTTTTGTTGAGTTTGGTTTTTGTTGATAATTCTTCTATTGTATGATTGGCTAAATCTTTTAATAAAACAATCTTGGCTTGGAATAATTTATGTTTTATGTTGCTTGGTAGATTTTGGATTAAGGTGATTGGGTATAATCCTTTTTTTTCTATTAATTGTTCTAAATTCTGGTTATGGGGATATTTCCATGCAATTATTTTGAGATTGACGCCTCCGGCATACTGAATAGCGCTTGATGTGCATTTGGTGTTGGTTATTAACCAGGCTTCGTCGAATTTTTTTTTTGGATTTGATTTTATGTCTAAAAATCTTGCGTATGTATACATTGCAACTTTTGTATTGGTTCTAAGACCAGGTTGGTTATGATATTTTGCTTCTATCATTGATGTTTTTGTTTTAGTTGCTATTATATCTATTTCTTGATTGACAACTTTTCCTTTAACAAAACTTCCAGTTATTGTTTTGTATCCATAGTTTTGTAAGACTTGAGAAAGGAATTCTTCGAAGGGGAATCCGCTTGGACCCAGAAGCATTATTGCTTGCTTTAGATTATATCGTGCTGCAATTTCGGGTTTGTTTTTCATCGAATTTAATGTTAATTCTAGAATTTGTTTTGTGTTCATTCCCTGTTTCGTGCTTTTTTCAACTTTTTTTGCGACTTCTTTTGCATATTGTTTTGTAGCTCCGGCACGAATTGCTGATTGTTCTATATGACTTTTTTTAAAAGGTGTAGTATTTCCTGATGCTTTTATGATGTCCATTATGTTATTTGTTTTTGTTTATAGGTAGGTCGCGATTGCTTGGCCAATTAATTTGGTTAATATGATTACAACGATTGCAATTGTTAAGTGTTCTGCGATTGTTCTTATTGGGTTATCTTCTCTTGATTTTGCAATGTAATAACTAAAAAGGGATAATAAAGATAATCCGTAAATTATACTTATTATTATTGCAGTTTGTAGATTGAATAATAGTATTGGTATTAAGAATGTTAGTGCAATTATTAGTTTTGTAAAGAAAGTTGAGGTTGTCGCTTTCCAGATATGTGCTTTTGTGTTTCTTCTGTCTGATTCTTCACTTAGATGAATTCCTAATGCATCACTAAATGCATCAGCTACTGCGATTGTTATGATACCACTAATTACTATTAATTTGTTGTTTGTTGCGGATGATAGTCCAATAAATAATCCTAATGTTGTAATGATGGCTGAAGTTAATCCGAAGCTTAAGCCCACCTTTGTAGATTTTTTTAACTTCTTCATTGTTTTTTGCATTTATAGAATGCTTCAAGCGTTCTTCCTTTATTTTTTAGATATGATTGTTTTGTGAGATATTTTTCTGTTGTCTTGTCTATTTTTGTGAATTTTATTTCTTCAATTTCAAAATTTGTTTCATGGAGGTCGTTTATGTAATCTTTAATTCCTTTTCCGAAGATTAGATTCGCTTTTTCTGATGTTGATGTTTTTTTTACTAGAAGACTTTTTTTTCTAGGCCTGAAAGGTTTTTTGAGTTTTGTTACGAAGTCGTCAAATATGAAGATGCCGTCTTTTTTTAATATTCTATATATCTCTTTGAATAATCTTTTATTGTATTTGATGTGGTTAAGAACGAGGATTGCTGTTACTTTGTCGAAGGAATTATCCTTGAATGGAAGTTTTTTTGAAATGTCTACTTTTTTATATTCTATGTTTTTTGCATTTTTTAATGTTTTTTTTGCTATTTGAATCATTTCATTTGAAAAATCAATTCCAATTACTTTCTTTGTTTTTTTTGAAATTAGTTTTGTTACTCTTCC
>CAZXBY010000093.1:0-3344 GCA_964639055.1 Candidatus Woesearchaeota archaeon | reverse complement strand
AGAAATTTTGTCAGATCTCTATGATATGTATAATATAGCCTCATTTTTAACTGAATCATTAAGAACAAACAATGAATGGTTACCTTTTAGTGATTTAGTAGAATTATCAGAATCTGCTAAAATAATTTTTGCTGTTAATGAGAAAGAAGATTCAAATGCACACATAATATTTGCATCATATAAAGACGATTATTATCCTGAGTATTACCAATTCTCAAATAAATATCTATACAACGACTATGAAGATGTCGCTCCCTTAGTTTAAAATGATAAAATCAAAAAATACACATTTAATTGCATGCCTTTGTTTACTCTTACTTGCTTTTAGCATTTTTAATTGTTCAATTGCTTTAGGAGCAGAACCTGATGATGTTGAAGATTTAGAAGAGGATACTCCTACAGATACTCCTACAGGAACTCCTACAGATACTCCTACAGGAACTCCTCCAGATACTTCTACAGTTCCTATTCCTACAGATGTCGCTGCTACTGCCCCAATAGGAACAGTTAATACATTTGGAAAAACAGAAGTAGAAACAGAGGAAATAATAAAAGAAGATAAAAAAGATGACACTTCTCCTACTTCAACAATTAAAGACAAAATAGCTTCTGGAGTGAAAGATCTAAAAAAATTAGCTACCGAAGGAATAAAAAAAGCAAAAGAAGCCATTGGATTAACACCATCATCTGAATCTTCAGGCGAGACATCGTTTACTCCAAAACCCGATTTGTTATGTGAAGAGAATAAAGCCGAATTTGATATTGAAAAAATAGATGAATCATTGGTCGATAATTTAGATAGTAAAACAGAAGAGACACAAAAAACCGCAGACGAAACACTAATTGACCAATGGTGTGCATCTCTTAAAGATAATAAAGACAAAAAAGCACTTTGGGAGAAAATTGGAAAAATGGATGAAGGAACAAAACAAAAATTCTTCAACACATTAGGAAGTAAATACAATATGGATTTATCGAATCTTGGTTCTACAAAAATTGCTTCTGATGAATCTGGAAATTTATTAGTTGGTGACAAAGGAATAAAAATTAACTTTAATCCTGAAGCCTATTATAAAAATGAAAATAATGCTTTTGGTTTCAAAGAAGAAAATTACAAATATTCAACTCCAAAGATAGACAAAATAGACGTAGCTAAAGATGGGACTGTAAATATTGCAATGAGTACTGATGGAAAAATGAGGTCTTCATTAAGTTTGACGGGAGAAGGAGTCTCTTTTGATCCTGAGAAACAAGAAATAAAGGTTGGAGATGAAGCTTATCAATGGAATGGACAAGGAGATATGAAATTTAATAAAGATACAGGGAAAGTTAACTTAAACTTTAACAAAGGAGCTACACCTGAAGATATTACTAATTTTCCAATACTTAAAATGCCTAATGGCGAAGAAGTTACTCCTTTTCAAAAAGCTGTTAAAGGTGGTAAACCAAAGGCAGGAGTAACTGCTCCAAAAAGTGGATATTCTGTTTATGAAGATAATGGTAAAATGTATACAATTGACAGTAACAATCAAGTTTATGAAATAAAAAATCCAGAAATAACAATTGATGAAAAAGGCAAGATAACTGAAGTGAAAGATACATATATTAATGACAAAACTAATAAATTTGATTTTTTCGCAAGTGGTAATATAAAAATAGGAGTAACAGATAATGCAGGTTCTATCGATTATTCAGGAAACAAACTTATTATTAGAACTTCTGCTAATAATGAAGTATCCCTTATTCAATCAAAAGACTTTTCAGAATTAGATGTTAAAGGTGCTGGAACAACCTATATTAGAAATGGAGATTATTTACTTAAATTCAATGGAGACAAATTCTTTGTAAAACCATTTGATAAAAAATATCAAGTTAATGGAGGTAAATTTTCGCATCAAATCCAAAGTATAACAAATGCTAAAGATGCAAAAAACCCATACAAAATTATTAAAAAAGATAAAGGAATTAGCTTAACAACAACAAAAGGTGAAATTCTAAACCCATTAAAATATATAAACGGAGAAATAGGTGTCCCAATTAAGGTAGTTACACCGACAACAACAACAACTACTACTAGTGCAAATGGTATAATTAAAGAGGGTGCTCCAACAATTGATGGAAAACTAAGATTAGATATAAATGAAAATTGGAAGAGTCGTCTTGGCTCTATTGCTGGTGTTAAAGGTGCTAATGACCAAGATCTTTCATCCAGTCGTTTTAGTGTAGATTCTGCAGGATGGGATGGAATGGTAACTGGCGAAAATAAACTTACGGAACAAGAATTTGAAAATAAATTAATTAACGAGGTTTCCCTTGACTATAAAATAAAATTTATATCAACTGAAGTAAATAAAGAAACGGTCGGACAACAATTAGGCCCTGATTTAAGTCCTCTATTAAGTCAAGTAAAAACTATTGGTGCTGGGACAACAATGCAATTTAAAACAAGTTCTGGAAAACCTACAATTATTGTCAACGGCATACCTTTAAAACTTCAAGGAAAAGAAAGTGCTGTAATGAGTTACTTAGGAACTAACTTGAAAAATACCCAACAATTAAAAACTGGTTCTAAGTCAGGCGTATCATATTCTATTATTCCACAAACAAGTAGCGGTAAATCATTAGTTGGTACAGTTCCAATGACGACACTTTACAAAAGCTATGAATATCAGTGGAATCAAAAACATAAATAATTCCACCATCTTTAAAAAGATTAAAAAATTAGAAATATTATGCTAAAAAGGAGAGGACAATTAACACTTTTTATAATCATTGGAGTAATTTTGGTTATTGCAATATTCTCATTTTTTCTAATAAAAAATAATATTAATGATAATCAAAACTCAAATTTAGACCCAAAAACAAAAGTAATAAAAAATGAGTTAATTGATTGTTTTGATATTATTTACCAAGATTCATTAAATTTTGTGGGAGCACAAGGTGGATATTACAATGAGCCAACAACAGAACATGAAATGGTTAGTAATATAATGTTTATACCTTATTATAAATATAATAATAATATTAACATGCTTCCTCTTGGATTTATAACAAGTGAAATTGAAACGACAGTTGATTCAACAATAGATTATTGTTTTAAAACTACTAGTATGAATCACCCAGAAACAGGAATTCTTTTTAGTAAATATAATACGATAGTCGAAATTAACGAAGAAAGTGTTAACTTTCTAACAAAAATAAATATCGCAATTGGAAATGAAAGCAAAATTATTATTATTGAAATGGAAGAAAAAAGGAAAATATCTTCAAATTTAAAAGAGATGTATGATATTGCAGATTATTATCTATATTCATCAATTATTTATGGCAACAATATCCCGGCG
>CAZXBY010000092.1:1467-3369 GCA_964639055.1 Candidatus Woesearchaeota archaeon | reverse complement strand
GAGGAAAGGTGGGAGGGGAGGCCTTTATGGAAGTTTATGAGGGGAGTTTATGAGAAATATATTATTAGGACTACGTCTAAGGAGTATGAGGATGATTTGACGGATAAATCGGTTGAGTTTGCGCTTGATGTGAAGGCTTTTTTGGAATTGGCTTGAAGTTTTTGATTAATTGTTTTTTAAAAGGATCTATAACTTTTAATTTTATTTTTTGACAGAACTTGTATGAAGGTTATTTTGGATAATAACTATCTTTATAAAATTTATTTTGATAAGTTATTTTATGAAGAGATATATGTTTTTGTTAGTAGTTGGTCTTTTGTTGATTGGCTTTAGTTCGGCTTTGACAATTAATGACTCTATAGGCAGTAATGTTATTGTGAAAGAGTTTGGGAATTCGCTTGCATTTAATATGAGTATTTTTGATGGGGTTTATGGGAATTATAATATTTACACATTGTCTGACGTTTATATTAATCCAAGTTCTAGTTTTCATTTATCTGATGGGGAGGATTATACAGATACGTTTAGTATTGAGCCAATGGACAGATTGCTTGAAAATGGAGGAGCTAAGATTATTGTTTATACTTTGAATCAGAAAGGGGTTGAAAAGTATGATCGAAAAATTGGAATTGAGGTTTTGGGTTTGGCTGAGATTATTAAAATTAAGAGTGATAAGGTTGGGTTGAATGATGAGGTCGTTGTGATTGAAATTGAAAATTTGGAAGATGTCGATTTGTATAATTTGACTGTGAAGTTGTCTTCTGTTTTGTTTGATGTTGAAGAAGATATTTATTTATTGGGAGGGGAAAGTTCTATCATTGAAATTCCTATCTCGAATGAGGAGTTGAAAAAAATTAAGGGTGGTGTTTATTTATTTGAGGCTACTTTTGTTACTCCGAAAGGTGATGTTTTAATTGATGGTAATTTGTATTTAAATGAGGAGGAGGGTGTTAGTACATTTGATAAGAATAGTGGGATTTTTTGGAGAACAAAAACTGTAGAAAAAGTTAATACGGGAAATACTGTTGAAGATGTGAGAGTTGAGATTAAAAAAAATATTTTGACTAGGTTTTTCACTACATTTAATGAGGAACCCTTAAATATTGTTCGTGAAGGATTTATTGTTAAGTATGTATGGGCTGAGAGGTTGGGGCCATCTGATGTTTTTACGATTAAGGCTACTACGAATTATTTGTATCCTATTTTGTTTTTGATTGTTATTTATTTTGTTTTTGTCGGGCTTAAGCGATTTTTTAAGTTGAAATTAATTATTGAAAAAACAGTGACTCCTGTTAGGACGAAGAATGGAGAATTTGCCTTGAGGGTTAGGTTATTTGTTAAGGCTAAGAGGACTCTTTCTAATGTTGTTTTGATTGACAGAGTTCCTAAAACTGTTAAGATTTATAAGAAGTTTGGGCTTAGTACTCCTGATGAAATTGATGCTGTGACTAGGAGATTAAAATGGAATATTGGGGATTTGAAGGCGGGTGAAGAGAGGTTGTTTACTTATGTTGTGTATTCGCGTGTTGGATATGTTGGAAAATTTGTATTGCCTCCGGCTACTAGTAGATTTCATTTTGATGATAAGCTTTATACTTTTGATTCTAATAGTGTGTTCTTCTTGGCTGAGCAAAGTAGTAAGATGGATAAGTAATATATGATTTTTTGTTTTGGATAAGAGTTTTTAGTATAGCAATATTCTTAAAGCTATAAATTTTTTTAGGGAGAGTACTGAGAAGTATTTTTTGAGAAAAAAGATGGTATCAAAAATGGCATAATCGAAATGTCATAAATTAGAACCCTTGTGAATACATGGGGGATATAAACACAATGGCACCTCCGGGCACTAGAACCCTTGTGAATACATGGGGGATATAAACACAATGGCACCTCCGGGCACTA
>CAZXBY010000092.1:0-1367 GCA_964639055.1 Candidatus Woesearchaeota archaeon | reverse complement strand
GAACCCTTGTGAATACATGGGGGATATAAACACAATGGCAGATTTAATAGTTAATGAAAATTTTGAGGATGAATTTTCTTTGTTTGAGAAGAAAGAGGTTAATTGGGATAGCTCGGGGTTTTTGGAATTGAAAAAAAGGTCGAAGAAGGTTGCGGGAGAGATGAAAATTGATGAACTTTTGGGATATGAAATGATTAAGCAGAATTTGGCTTATGATTTACCATATCAGAGGGATGGTGCATTGAAGTTGATGAGGGATTTAAATGCTACGGCTTTACTTGCTGATGAAGTGGGATTGGGGAAGACTATTACTACTGGTTTTGTGTTAAAGGAGGGAATTGTTAGGGGGTTTATAAAAAAGTGTTTAATTTTGGTTCCGCCTTCTTTAGTTACACAATGGGTGCAGGAGTTGAGGGATAAGTTTGAACTTGATTTTGAGATTATTGAGTCATTGGACGATTGGGAAAAATTTGATTTTGTTATTGCGTCTATTGATAGGGTTAAAATTTTTGATAAAAAATCTATTTCTTTTAGGCATAAGGTGGCACATTCTATTTCTTGGGATTTAGTGATTGTTGATGAAGCGCATAAGTTAAAGGAGAAGAATACGGTTAGATGGAGGTTTGTTGATAGGTTACAAAAAAAGAGATTTTTGCTTCTAACAGCTACGCCTTTTCAGAATGATTTGTTGGAGTTGTATAATCTTTTGCATTTATTAAAAAAAGGGCATTTGGGAACTATGAAGGAGTTTAGGGGAAAGTTCTTGCATAAGGGCAATAAGAGGATGCCTCTTAATCCTGATGAGTTGAAAAGGAAGCTTGATGAAGTGATGGTTAGAAGAAAAAGGACGGAGACGGGTATTGATTATAAAAAGAGAATTCCTCGAATTGTGACTGTTGAACAAACAGCTCAAGAAAAGATGATTTATGAGAATACTGTTCGGTTACTTCGGGAGAATTATTTTAGGGCTGATGGGGGTGAAATTAATGGGCATTTGGTTGTTTATGCGGTTTTGCCGAAGATTACTAGTTCTTCGGAATCTGCTATTGAGAGTTTGAATGGAATTGTTAATAATGAGAAGTATCATCTAGGAACTCGTGAGTTTGCTCAAGGAATTTTGGATGATTATTCGAAGTTGAAGAAGGATAGTAAAATTGAAGCTTTACTTTCTATTATTGATGAGATTCAGGCTCGGGGTAAAAGTGAATTAGAGGCTAGAGGGGAGGTGGCTAAGATTCAGAAAAGAATTGCACCCAAGGGTGCGTCTATTGCTCGGACTGCATCTGCTGGTACAGATAAGATAGACGAGAAAATTTTAATTTATACTCGTCATCCGACGACACTTAGGTATATTGTTAAAAAATTAA
>CAZXBY010000091.1:0-3397 GCA_964639055.1 Candidatus Woesearchaeota archaeon | reverse complement strand
TTTTTTTTTCTTTTTTTTAGGAAAACAATAATTTCTCCAATTTTCAATTTCCATATCTCTAAAATCATTACTTAATATCTTTTCATTTCTATATTTGTTTCTAATAATTTTGTCTTTTAATATATATAATTGAAATACTAAATCTTCTTTTATGCTTATATTATCATTTAACGTATTAGCTAAATCAAAAAGTGTTTCTATTAAATTCTCGCTTTTATATAAAGAAAATTTTTCTTCAATTTCTCTAATTGAATCTCCAAGAGATAATTTTTTATCTGGTATAATATCATAGATTTCTTTTGGAGGTGTTTTTTTATAAAATTCATCTATTTTTATTTTATGTTCATTTTCGATATTATTTTTTAAAACAATTCCATTTTGTATATAAATAAATTCTCCAAAATAATCAGTATTAAATTTTTTTTCAAAAAAATTTCCTAAATCATAAGATTCAAGAACTTTAATCATACATTTTTCTGAGTATAAGATAGTTTTTTCAATAATGGAAATTCCATTTTTATCATAAATCTTATTATATGAAAAACTATTTTTTTGATCTTTAGAACTAAACTCATTTCTTGCTTTTTCATAAGGAGTTTTTTTATGATTATATCTAGATTCATCCATATGATGAAAATACAATAATCGGGATTGGAAGAGATGCAACAGAAACAGGAAGGACTGGTGGACTTAAGATTTCACTTTTTGATGTAAGTGATGTGACTAATCCAATTGAAGTTTCAAAATATGTGACAGAAGAAAGATGGGTTAATTCAGTAGCTGAATATGAACACCATGCATTTTTATTTTCAAAAGAAAAGAATTTGCTTGTAATCCCAGGTTATTATAATGATTATGAGAAAGAAGATGGAGATCAATCTTTTAATGGTGTTATGATTTTTAATATTGATAAAAACGATATTGAATTAAGAGGAATAATTGATCATCAAACATCTGGTAATTATTATGGAAGTTTAGTAGAAAGAAGTTTATATATTGAAGATACGTTGTATTCAAAATCAGTTGGAATGATTAAAGCTAATAATCTTGATGATTTAGAGTTAATTAGTTCAGTTGAACTTGATTATAGAGAATCATATATGAATTAAAACTTTTTTACTCTTAAAAAAATTCTTCGAATTTTTAAGGTTCTATTTCATATAATTATAAAAAGTTTAGATTGAATTTATTTTATCATTGAACTTTTTTTATTTTAGTTGTCTAATGGCAATAGAATAAAATCCTTCTTTGGATTTTATTGCCATAGCTTTCGTGGGGGAGGTCCCTACGGGGTACGAAAGAAGATTAAAATAAAAAAAGACAATTAAAATAACAAAATTTTATATTAAAATTAAAAAAACTTATAAACTAAAATAAATTAAAGAAAGAAAATGAGTAAATATACAAAAATTATTATATTAACTGTATGCTTTTTGTTTTTAGGTAGTCTGTTTGGTTTATTTAGTACATCAATGTTATCTGAAAGTGCAAATACTTTTTCTGCTGGTGCTATTAATGACAATTCTAATTCAAATTTATTTGAAGAAAGAGCAGATTCTGCTTTACATAGGTCTACAAAATCAATTTCTAAAGCTGTAATGGCAGATTATGTTGAAAACACATATGATTTTATTGATTTTAATTACGATCATTATATTTATGATAAATATAGAATTCAAAATTATTTTAATACAGCAGATAATATTGATTTTATTGCATTTTATAAAAATTATTCTTTAATAAAAGAAACAAATGAATATTTGTATTTTGAAAAAAAAAATGATTTTGAAATTGAAAAAATAAAAATTGATTTGATAAATAATAATATTGAAATTCAGAAAATTAATTTAAAAAATGAATAATAAAAAAAAAGAAAATTTAAGTTTAGGTATTTTTTTAGTTTGTATGTTTCTAATTGGTTTTATTTTTTTTGCTAGTCTTAGAAATAATCTTGAAGTTATGAGTATTTATGGTGAGAAGGTTCTTGTTTCAGTTTCTTCCTATTTTACAATTGCTTCAACTATTTTTTTAATGTTACTTAGTTTTGTTTCTGCAATATGTGTTTATTTTTATTTTAATGTTTTTTCAAAGGATTTGATTTTGAAAAGAAAACAAAAAACCGCTTTAAATTTTCTCGAAAGAGATAATAAAAGAGTTTTTGAATATTTAGTGAATATAGAGAATAATGAATGTTTACAAAAAGATTTGATTTATGAATTAAAAATTAATCGTGTTAAGTTAACGAGAGTTCTTGATTATTTAACTGAAAAAAATTTAATCAAAAGAATTAGTTATGGTAAAACTAATAAGATTGTTTTAGTTGGATAGATTTATTTAATTATTGTTTTTATTACTATATATAGACTAATTCTCTTTTTTTTTGTTAATTTTTAAGTAAATTATATAAATTTACTTGTTTTCTTTATTTTAAAATGGGAAAATATAAAAATCGAAATTATGAAGATATTGATGGTTTATTTGAAGATAGTGATGCTTTTTCAGAAGATATTTTTTTAAGGACTAAATTATATTGGTTTGGAGTATTGTCTTCTTCTTTTCCTAAAAAAAAGAAATCTCAACTTTTAAATAATAATTTTTTAAAAATAAAAGATAGCGTCTGTTTTTCTTCTTCAAAATGTAAGGGTTTTTTTAAGATAACTAAATATAATTGTGTTAAACCAGAAATTGAAGAATATAGGTTTTTAAATATTTTAGATCTTTTTAGTTTAGAAAATATTGAAGAGAAAGTTGTTTCTTCAGGATTATTAAGTCAAATTAATGAGATTATTGAAAGTGGTATTATAAATCTTGATTTAAATTCTTTTGAAATTGAATCAAATCGTGTAATTGGTTTTCAAGGAGATAGTAAGTATGGTACAATTCTTTTTTTTAATTCTAATGATGGGTTAGAGCCATATAAGGAATTAAAATCTTTATATAAAGTAATAAACAATATGTCTCGTTATAAAAATGGATTGATTAAAGAAAATTCTAGTTGGAATTTTGAAAAAAAAATTGAACAAATTTATCAAAGTTTATTAAATAAATTAAATGAATCTGTTGATTATTCTGATTTAGTAGAAAGAACTTTTTTGGAAAAAGATCATTTTATTTTTTATGGTCCAGAGTTAAGCAAGACTTTATATGAATTTAAGGATATTGTTTTAAACTCAGAATCTTATATTAAAATGATGCAAGAAAAAAGGGAATATATTTTTTTATCAAGTGAGTTTAAGGAATTACAAGATTCTTTTTATAATAAAACTGATGCTGGAAGAAAAGAATACTATGAAGTTCGAAGAAGAGTAGGGTTTCGTTAATTTATGTTTTTCAATATTCTCTTTTTTTTTTCTTTTTTTTAGGAAAACAATAATTTCTCCAATTTTCAATTTCCATA
>CAZXBY010000090.1:0-3536 GCA_964639055.1 Candidatus Woesearchaeota archaeon | reverse complement strand
ATTCAAGCATAATAAAAATAACTATAAGTGAGAGCAATACTCCACCAGTAGTTACTCTTGTTTACCCAGTAGATGTAGAAATAACAAACAGAACACCAACCTTTAACTGGACATGTTACGATGCAAATGACGATTCTTGCACTTATCAAATAGAAATTAACGAAACAAACAGAACGGGCCAATATATATGCAGTGATGACATAAGCGACACAGCTTCAACAGAAGAATATCCATCTCCAACACTAGAATGTTTCAAAGATTATGGTTATGGATATACTTGGAGAGTTCGTGCTTCCGACGGAACAGAATGGGGAGAATGGGCTGAGGGCGAATTTAATTTAACAGCAGTAATAGAAGCAACCCTATTAAGCAATACTTTAAACTTTGGCGAAATAGACCCCTTCGGAACACCAAATGACACAACCGACGACAACCCACAACCATTTGTCCTTCAAAATGAAGGAAATGCAATGACTAACATAAGTTACAATGCAACATCCATCTGGGAGCAAAACCAAACATCCTCAGAATATTACAAAATAAAAGTAGATAATAATACAGGCGAAGAAGGTGCATTTACATGGTTAACCTCAATAACAGATTGGATTAATGTAGTCTTCACCGGGAATGTATTATTAATAGATAAATTAAACTACTCCGACTCAAAAGATACGGCCCAAATAGATATTTACTTAGAAGCACCTCAAAATGAAGACGCAGGAAATAAATCATCAACAATAACTCTTTATGCATCATTAGGGGAGGATTATTCATGAAAAGCAAAAATATCTTCGCAATAGATATGATATTTATAGTAGGAACGTTAGCCATCCTTGGAGTCTTGGTTGGCTACTCAACACCTTTAGTAATTTCACCAATAAATAATCTTAACACAACAACATCAGAAATATTATTTTCAATAAGAAATGCTGATACTCTTTTAATTGATGACAACATAAACTTTTCTTCGCCAGAAGAATATAAATTAACAGACAAATTAGAACTCAGATTAGACCCAGGAATATATTACTGGAAAGCAATCGGCATTTTGCAAAGTAAAATCAGAACCTTAACAGTAGAAACTTCAGTAATCCTTGAATTAAGAAAAAAAGGAGAAGATTACAGCGTCATAAACGCAGGAACAGTAGCACTTAACGTCGACGTATATAATAGAACAGATCAAATTGACCAAATAGAATTAGCTCCACAAGGAGAAGCCAAAACTAATGGTGATAAATTTATAGGAGAAATGAAATGAAATATCAAAAACAAAACCTCAAAAAGAAATCCTTAACACAATCTAGACCGGATCCATCTCCCCCTTACTTAATAGGGGGGGATGAATCAGGAAAGATCAAAGTTAATTCTATAACAAAACATCAAAATAAAAATAGATTAGTCCAAAGCCTTCCTAATCTCTCTCCCTCCTACTTAATTAGAGGGGGTGGATTAGAAGGACGTTCGAATAGTTCTGCATCTACAGTAATCCCAGCCAACAAACTCTTCCTAATAATAATCTTAGCAATCTTCCTAATTTCCTCAATTTCTGCCTTAGGAGTAACCCCTGCAAGAAATACATTAGATTTTTCTTCCAGCCTTCAAACAAGTGGCTCATTTAAAATACTAAATTCAGAAGGAATAGCTCGTGAATTAGTAATCCAAACACGAGGAGAATTAGCCAATAACATCGTCTTAGAAGAAAGAAGGGTAAACTTTGAAAGCACAGACCCAGAAAAATCTGTGAATTATAAAATAAATTTACCACAAGAACTCTCCCCCGGGCTACATGTAGCAGAAATTGTAATTTCCGAACCACCAAAAGAAGCCGAAGGTGATAACACAGTAGTTGGAGCAACACTTGCCGTAGTAACTCAAGTTCATGTTTATGTTTCTTATCCCGGTAAATATGCCGAAGCAAAATTCAATATCAAAAGCGGAACAAAAGACGAAGGAATAATCTTTGTCCTTCCAACAATGAATAAAGGAGAATTTGATATAGCAAACGCTTATGCAAATATTGATATTTATTCATCACTTAACGAAAAAATAGATTCATTCAATACAAAATCCGTTTCAATTACAAGTGGGCAAAAAGTAGACCTAACACACACCTGGAAGAAAGATGTCCCTGTAGGAGATTATAAAGCAGTAGCAACCATAATCTACGACGGTGAATCAATAACACTAGAAGATATATTCAAAGTCGGCGCAGAAACACTAGAACTGCAACAAATCACAGTAAACAACTTCCAATTAGGAGAAATCGCAAAAATGGAATTACTAATAGAAAACAAATGGTCAGAAATAATAGACAAAGTTCATAGTCAAGTTCAGATATTTAGCGAAGCAGGAGATATCCTAGCAGACTTCAACTCCCCAGACTATTTCATTGACCCATTAAGTAAAAAAGTATTAGTCTCGTATTGGGACACGATAGGTGTTCAAGAAGCAACTTATGACACAAAAGTCACACTCCACTACTCAACTGATAAATCAACAGATTCCGATATACAATTAGTTGTAAAGAATGATAGAATAGAAGTAATAGGACTAGGTTATGTCTTGTCAGAAAAAGGTGGTGTCTCATCAGGTGATGGAAATAATATAGTAATGATACTAGTAATAGTAATAGGAGTGTTAATATTAATTAATATTTTATGGTTTCTAGTATTAAGAAAATTCATGTCAAAGAAAAAATGATTTTCTTTTCATAAGTTATAAAAAGCTAAAAATCATTCAATAAACAATGAAAAGAGGAGTCATACTAGCGTTATGCGTGATATATTTAGCCCCACTCATTTTAGGGCTTAGTGGAGTTTCTCCAGCATCATATAATATAGACTTTGAACCAAATTTAAAACAAGAATTCACTTTCGTTTATAGTTTTGACAAAGGAACAAAAATTGAAGCATACATTAACGAAGGAGTCTTTTCAGAATATGTCACAATAAAAAGTCAAGAATATCAATTTGGAAAAAAAGTAGTCGTAGTAGAATTAAAATTACCTGCAGAAGTCGAGATACCCGGGTTACACAGAATACGAATAGGAACACGCCCCATTGTTTCCCAAAAACAAGGAGTTATGGTAGTCGTAGATGCTGGTGGAATAATAAAATTGCGTGTGCCTTATCCAGGAAAATATGCAGAAATTTCTTTAAACACTGGATTTGCTAATGCAGGAAATGATATCCCATATTCATTAATTATAAATAGTCGTGGAAAAGAAGACTTACAAGTGCAACCAAGACTTGAAATAAGGAATATCAACAACGAATTAATTAACACAATTCATCTTACAGAAAGAAAAATAAAATCAAGCGAAGGATTCACTTATGAAGGTTTAATAAAAACTCTAAATTATCAACCAGGTGATTATAATCTCACAGCTGTCGTTGAATTCGGAGGCGAAAAACCTACAATAGCAACAAAAAAATTCAGACTAGGAGAATTAAAGATTGAAATTTCAAATTTTACAAAAGAAATAGAATCAGAAAAATTAAATCGTTTTAAAGTTGAAATTGAAAGTTTTTGGAATG
>CAZXBY010000089.1:0-3619 GCA_964639055.1 Candidatus Woesearchaeota archaeon | reverse complement strand
ATATTATTTATATTTTACTAAATTCAAAATTATAAATATTGTCCCATGTTAGAAAACCTACTCCCATTCTTTACAGGCATCATAGCCGGAATATTCACCGGCTTAGTCCCGGGTATTCATATCAACCTTATAACAGCCACACTACTCACCCTTCCCCTAACAAACATACCAGTAACAATACTAGTGATATTCATAGTCTCCCTCTCTATAACACATACATTCATAGACTTTATCCCATCAATATACTTAGGCGCAGCATCAGAAGACTCTTGTTTATCCATTTTGCCAGGACACAAATACCTCCTAAAAGGCGAAGGTCAAAAGGCCGTTCATTTAACACTTATCGGTTCAACAATTGCAATAATTGTTCTAATAATTGTAATCCCCCTTTTTTTCCTTTTAATAAATATCCTTTATCCTCTCATCCAAAAAATGATGGGCTGGATTTTAATTTGGATAATCTTTTTTTTATTCTATCAAGAAAATAAATCCAAGTTCTGGGCAATCACCATATTTTTTCTTGCTGGAATACTCGGAAACATAGCCTTCAATACTAACCTTAATCAACCACTTCTCCCCCTATTGACAGGCCTCTTCGGTTCATCAACCATAATAAATTCAATACTCACAAAAACTAACATTCCAAAACAAAAAACAAAAAAATTAAAAATCGCAAAAAAAGAATTAATTAAACCGACAATAGCAACAGCAATAATTTCACCCCTTTGTTCATTTTTACCAGGACTCGGAAGCAGTCAAGCAGCAAAACTCTCAACAAAAATAGTAAAAGATATATCAACTCGCGAATTTTTAATATTACTCGGCTCAATAAATACTCTTGTTATAGCCATTTCATTCATAACCCTCTACCTAACAAACAAAACCCGAACCGGTTCAGCTCAAGCAATATCCCAAATAACAACCCTAACGCCAAATATCCTAAAAATAATTCTTATAACAATTATTGCAACCACAACAATAGCATACCCATTAACCCTAACCCTTTCCAAAATAATATCAAAAAATATACACAAAATAAATTACACATATATTTCAACAACAATATTCCTCTTCCTCACAATAATTATAATTACGATGACAGGCACCCATGGATTATTAATTTATACAACAGCAACCACCCTAGGACTCTTAGCAATAAAAACTGGAACCACAAAATCTCACCTAATGGGAGCCATCCTTCTCCCAACCACGCTTTATTATTTACCAATTTTTTAATTCGTCCCAAAAAAAAAATTACCACAAACATTTATTAATATTAGATTCCAACCAATAACATGAGACAAACAAGAGTATACATCGGAGGAGCAATAGTTCTATTGGGTGTACTAACAATATTAGAACTCTTTGTCCCATTCATAGAAACATTCTTTGACCTAATCTCAGCAAACATTCTCTTCGGAGCAATACTAATTATCATTGGGATAATCATTATTCAAGGCAAAGAAAATATAATCGAACAAAGAAAAGATATCAAACACAAAAAATGAGTAAAGAAATGATAATAACAACAGGATTTGAAGTTCCAGGCAAACAAGTTAAACATATATTTGGAATTGTAAAGGGAAATACTATTAGAGCAAGAAACTTAGGAATAGATATCTTTGCAGGACTAAAAAATCTAATAGGTGGCGAAGTAAAAACGTACACAAAAATGACAGTACAAGCAAGAGAAGAAGCTTTTAACAGAATGATAAATGAAGCACACGAGCTCAATGCCGACGCAATTATCGGAGTCCGATTCACAACTTCCGTCGTAATGCAAGGCGCAGCCGAGATGTTAGCTTACGGTACCGCGGTTAAACTCAAATAATAACAAGGTTCCGTCATGAAAAATTTCTAATTTTACTTACGGTACAGCAATAAAGCTTAAATAAAGCAATGTTTTATCCTATAATAGAAACAAAACAAAATGGGAATAACACAACAAAAATTATTTGTAAAACAAAAAGCCGAAATTGGCGAAGTATTTACCTCAGTTGAAGGTGAAAACAACTATATAATATCAGATGAAAAAAACAATAAACTTTACACAGCCATTGAAAAAAGTAATTTTGCTGCTAGAAATTTAATAAGAGGAATAGCCCCATTCAAAGTAACTCTATATGATACAAAAAAAACAGAGCTTTACACAATCAATAAACAAACTTCCTTCATCTTCTCAAAATATAAAATCGATACAAACGCCAAAGATTTGGGAACGATACAAAGAAGATTCGCTTTTTTAAAGAAAAAATACACTATTCATGACGATAAGGGATTTATTCAATTAAAATGCATATCCGCTTTTTTCCATCCTTGGACCTTCAGAATTTTTAAAAATGGTCAACAAATTGCAGTAATCTCAAAAAAATGGTCTGGGATAACAAAAGAGGCATTCACTGATGCTGACTCATTTATGATAGACTACATGAGTATAAAAGATCAATGGTTAAAACAAATGATACTTGCCTTATCAATTGCAATAGATTATGATTTTTTTGAAAAAAATTCTAATAACAAGAATAAAAATACCTTACTCAATTTAGTCAAAAAAAAATAATCCTTTTTTCTACTTAAAATAATCAAAAAAATTCCATCCAAAAAAAGACATATCCATAAAATTAAACAAAAGAACAAAACACACCCCAAAAATCAAAATACCAAACAAAATAAAAACTAGTTTTAACCAACTAAAATCCTTCTTTTCATCCAAAAGTTTTTGTGTTGGAAGAGACTTCAATGTACCTGGCATCAACTTCGACTTATCATTATCCTTTCTAAAAACATTTAATGCTTCATAAAATTCAACTTCAGTATATCCCTTTGAAACAATTTCCTTCTTTAAATCGTCCAACTTATATTTACTTCCATAATTTTTTAAATAACCTACAATTGCTACATTAACCATTTTGTTTATACTCCTTTTTTAAAGAACAAAATTGTTTCATGAAAGACTTCAGTGTTACTTTAACCATTTTGTTTATATCTCATCCAACTAAAAAATAAACAAAAACAATTATTTAATACTTTCTACTCTTTCTTTTCAGTAGCATAACGAATATCATTAACAAAAACACTATTTCCTCTTTCAGTATCCTCATTATATTTTCCAACAACAATAACCCCATCCCCTTCTTTAAAATTCATATAAGTTCTCAATTCCTCATATATCCTAGGAAAAACAACCAAATCACAATCTTCTTTCTTATTTCCTATAGTCATAAATGCCATATCTTCTCCCGACTTTGTTTTTATCGTCCTAAATTTTTTTACTATACCAAACAAATTAACCTCATCACCATCAATCATCTTATCATAAGAAATAAAATTATTTGACGAAGACTCAACATATAAATCAACCGGATGACAAGAGATACAAACACCCATAATCTCCTTCTCCAACTCAATTTTTGCCCTCAAACTCAGCTCTTTTGAAACAACTTTATCCATTCCCTCAGAACCAAATAATGTTAATTGCTTTCCACTTCCATTTTCTCTTTTGACATTCTCATAAGTAGCAAAAAGCCCCCCCCTACTTTCTCCAAACAAATCAAAACAACCAACTCCAATTAAATTTTTCAAAACTCTTTTATTAATTTTTGATAAATCAACTTTATTC
>CAZXBY010000088.1:0-3688 GCA_964639055.1 Candidatus Woesearchaeota archaeon | reverse complement strand
GATATTGTAATGTTTGATGAAGCAAGCCAGCTAAAGTTAGAAGATAATTTACCTGCTTTATTAAAAGGAAAACAAATAGTAATTGCAGGTGACGAGCACCAAATGCCACCATCGAATTATTTCAGTAAAATCTTTGATGGATTCAGTATAGGTTCAAATGACCTAACTCAATTAACATTGGGATTAGACCGTGATTCAGAAATAGTAGCTGATATTTATGACGAAAGGAACCAAGCCGTAAAAACTTTAATATCTGAAGTAATAAAAAAAGCAAAGAAGAACAAAAAGAAAATAGGGATTTGTGGACAAGCTCCTTCAGACTTCCCAGACTTTGCTCAGTTTTTAGTAAGATGTGGTATTGATTCAATTTCTTTAAATCCCGATACAGTAATTAAGACTCGAATGAAGATAGCGCAAGAAGAAAAACGAATGAAGCGATGATTTCATTTTTTACAAAATAAGATAATTTTTATCTTTTTAATTAATTTTATAAACACTCAAAAACCCCAACAAACATGGCATGCGGAAAATACAACTGCGCAAGAGCAAATAATCAATCTTACCAAGCGGGCTACATGGCAAGCACTTATTCTCCAGAAGTTCCAGGAGCAAGTGTTCCTTATCATACATCATCACAAACAACTTACCAACTACCAGCAGGGAGTGTAGGAATGGCCGGCAGTTATAATTGAAAATATTTTTCTAATTAATTATATAAACAATAAATGGTTTAGCAAAATATGAATTTCAAAAAAAGAGTGAAATCTCTCAGATATAGTATGGAGTTTACTCATGGCGCAAGAAGAGCTCTGATGGGTTCTTTGGCTCTTGTATATTTTATATCCTTTGGGTTTAGTGTAGTATCCATAACCACCCTCTTCGCTATTTCTAGTATTGTAATGATGCTTTTCGAATTTCCAACAGGTGCAATCGCTGATTATGATTCAAGAAAAAAATCAATAATGATATCATTCTTCCTAATGTTTGTAGGTTTTCTAGGGCTATTTCTTTTTAAAAATTTCTGGCTTCTAGCAATCTCATGGATAGTTGGTGACGTCGCATGGGCATTTTTTTCAGGCGCTAGTGGAGCATGGGCAATTGATGCACTTGGATATGCAAAGAAAAAATCAAAATTGGTTAAGTTTATTTCAAGAGGATATGTTTTCGAAAAATCAGGACATATTATTGGAGGACTGATAGGCTTTTTAATAGTTGCAATAAATTTCAGGTATGTCTGGCTTTTTGTCTCACTTTCAAATTTGTTCATGTTTTTTGTTATTTGGATTTATATGGAAGAAAGAAATTTTAAACCAGAAAAAGTTCCTCATAACTATATCAAAAAAGCATGGATTAAGGCAGGAGAATCCTTCTCTTATGTATTACACCAAAATAATAAAGAATTAAGAATGCTAATGATAGGAGGTTTTCTAGGTGTAATCGCAATGAGTTCATTCTTTATCTCAATGCCACTGTTTATTACAGAAACCCTAGGCTTGAATCCAGAATACATTCCAATTATATTCTCTTGCATCTCAGTCCTGCTTCTCATCGCTCCATTCATAGCTGAGAGAATATCAAACAAGAAAGGTTTCAGAATCTCACTATTTATAGTATGGGTAGCAATCTGTGGAGGCATGTTTCTTTTCGCACTACCGAAAGTTTTAATCCTTGCAATAATCGCCCTTGCAATAATTCAGTTCTTTGAAACAATAAATGACGTAATAGAAGACTCAGCCCGACACCACGAATTTTCCTCAAAAATAAGAGCATCCCTAGGCTCCCTAAATTCAATAAACTGGACAATCGCAAACTCTATCGCAGTATTCCTCACAGGTATATCAATCGTAACTTTTGGAATAGTCCCAACAATAATGATAAGTGGAGTCCTATCTCTCTTAACTGGTATAATTTATTTAGTAGGTTTGAAGAAATAATTATATAAACAATAAATGGTTTAATGTATAAAGATGGTGATGAAATGAAAGTAGAAATAAAAAGAACAAAACTCTCTGATGCTAAGGAGCTTAGAGAATTAATGAATTGTGAAGAAGTCATAAAACAATTAATTGGATATCAATATCCATGCCCATTAAGTCATATTAAAAAAGATATTTCTAACGGATTAAAAGATTGGAAAAAGAAAAAAGCTTATCCCTTTACGATTTTAGTTGATAAAAAAATTGCTGGTCAAATAATTTTAGAGAATCCCAATAAAGAGAAAGGAAGGTATGACATAGGGTTTTTCATAGGAAAAAAATATTGGAATAAAGGAGTCGCAACAAAGGCAGTTAAAGAAACCATAAAATTTGGATTCAAAACCCTAAAGCTTTACAGAATTCAGGGAGACAACGACTCAGACAATCTGGCATCTGGTAAGGTGATGAAAAAAGCAGGATTCAAGTTTGAAGGCAAACGAAAGAAAATTAACAAAAAGAATGGAAAGTATATTGATTTACTTCTTTGGGGCAAAACAAAATGAAACTAACAAAAAAAGAAATAACCGAAATCTCTAGGTTATACAATCTAGGCAGGGTAGTTAGTGTAAAAACAATTTCAGGAGGATCGATGAATTTCAACTTTGACTTCAAAACAGACAAAGGAGACTTTATAGTAAGAGTCATTGGAAAGAAATTAAATGCGAAAAAGAAAAGACAACTTCAACTAGAGTTTAGAGCCCTTGATTTTTTGGATAAAAAGAAGTTCTTGTACGAAACCCCTCTTCCAATAAAGAACAACAAAAATAATTATCTTTCTAAAATAAAAAACAAAAATATTTGGGTTTATAAAAAAATAAAAGGTCGGATAGTCAAAAATATTAACTCCTCACAATTAAAAGAAATGATTCGCTCACTTGCATTTTATCACAAATCTATAAATAAATTTCCAATAAAATCAAAAAAGGAAAAAGATGAGATGATTGGAATAAAAAAGGAGTTACTTAATATGAAAAAAGTTAAGCCGAAAAAGAAAACAGATATACTAATGCTAAAAAATATTGACATGATAATCAATATGTTTGAAAGAATAAAGAATAAAAGATTTGAACAAAATATATTGTTAGTACATATGGATTTGCACAAAAAGAATATATTGTATAAAGGTGATAAGGTGGTTGGGATATTAGATTTCGAAAATATTAAAATTGCTCCAAGAATTAGAGATATAGCTTACCTAATAAAAACAACCATTGATTATGGGGAAAAACGTTTTATGAAACGAGTCAACATTATAATTAAAGAATACGATAAAGTAAATCCTCTAACAAAAACTGAAAAAAAAGATATTTTATTAATTTTGGCAAGGGATAGTTGTGAGGCATTTTATTATTTTTATAAATATAATTCGATAAAAGCTTCTGATGGTGATTATCTTGATGGTGATTATCTTTGTTTAAACTGGACAATCAACACAGCAAAACAAATAGTTAGAGAATTAAACTGGAGTTTAAAATAAAATGAAGCATCCAAAATATCCAAAGAACAAGGAATATTTCAAAAAGCTAATTCCTTTCACTCAAAAGATTATTTCACTTTGCAGAGACTCAGGAATTGACCCAGTGATATATGGGAGCTTCGCTCATTTCATACACACAAAAGATAAGTCAATGAATGTTAATGACATAGATCTTTTAATACCAAAAAAAGATTTTCCTAAAGCAAAAAGATTTTTAGAAAAGGAAAATATCAAA
>CAZXBY010000087.1:0-3710 GCA_964639055.1 Candidatus Woesearchaeota archaeon | reverse complement strand
ACTCTGACAAAGTCATTCGAACACTTAAATTTATTGATTCAAGTCTTTTAGATGTTCAAACAAAATACAATAGCAAAAATGGATTAAGACAGGACATAACAGCTATTACTTTGATTAGAAAAGAAAATAATGACTTATTCTTAAAAAATGCGAAAGGAGAATTGTTACCAGTTGACAGCGAAATAGAACCTTTCTTAGCAAAAACAATACCTGCACTAATTAATACAATATTTAGATCCACTTCAAAAAACACAGTAATAGATGCAAAAAATAATAATTTTTTAAGAAGTACAGATTACTTTCCTCCAAACTAAATCTCTTGTCTTTCTTATTCTTTTGAAGTATTATCTGTTTCTTGATTAGGAGTAGATGAAAGAAAATAATTTAATAGTCTTTTTAATCCTTCAATATCACTAGAACACTTTTCATGTAAAACTTTCATACCTCTATTTATTTCTCTTCTTCTCTCTTCTTCAAAACTAGGAGTATAACTCTTATCTTTGTTATCATTTTTTATTATTGCCTCTTCTCTTGCTGTTCCTTGACCAAATGGTATTTTTTCTCCTGTTGAAATAGGTTTATTATCTTTATTTCCTTTATCATTAATAGAATTTGTTTCTTGCTCAATTGACTCTACGCCACATTTTTTTCTTGCTTCATATTCTTCTCTTGTTGCATATTCAATTGGTTTATTAGATAAATCTTGTATTTTAACATAATTCTCATAACTAACCTCTCTACCCTCCATCATTTCACCAAATAATTTAACAGTCAATACAATTGCTTCTATATCTCGATTTTTCTTATCTCTTTTTTGTTCTTTTGAATTTTTGGAATCAGTTCTTTGATTGGATGTAGATGAATTATAATCACTTAATTGCCCTTTTAATCCATTAATATTTTTAGAATATCTTGCACGTGTTTCTTCTATACCCCTTTTTATTTCTTCTCTTCTCTTCTCTTCAAAACTTGGAGTATAACTATCTCTGTTATCTTCTTTTATTATCGTTACTTCTTCAGTATCTGTTCCTTCTCCAAATGGTATAACTGTTTTTTTTGGAGTAGGGGTAGCATTCTGAGTTTTTCCAACTCCTACTGTCTCTCCTTCATCATAACCTTCTGAGGCTCTCTGTGTAGCTTTAGAAGCTTCTCTGTAAGCCTTTCCTTTACCAACATCATAATTAGCTGGAATGCAACTAATTATTGCACTTGTTGCTAATATACTAGCGGCCATACCTAATTTGTTTAACAATGTTTTTGCCATTTTCTTACAATTTATATAGAAAACAAATTATTTAAAGGTTTGTATTTGTTATCTTTGTGTAGTAACAACAAGGGGCTTAGTGCTGATTTTAAATGAGAACTATTATATTCTTTGTTTTAATCACTTTTTTATCATCTTTATTTCTTTAGAATATCTTACATGTGTCTCTTCTATATCCTTTTTATCTCTTCTTTTTTCTTCAAAACTTGGAGTATAACTATCTTTTTCGTTTTCTTTTATTATTAGCTCGTCTTTCTTTATGTGTTAATTTTGGCTTTTTTACTCGTAAATTATTATTATTTTCAACATTTGCTTTTAATTCTCGATTAATAATTTTTTCAGAATATAATTTTTTTATCTTTTCTACTCTTTGGATATATAACTCCTTTCTTTCCGCACTATCTGATGCTCCCTGTGTAGCCTTAGGGGTCTCTCTGTAAGTATTTCCCTTATTAGCATCATAACTTTCTGATGCTCCTTGTGTAGTTTTAGGTGTCTCTCTGTAAGCCTTTTCTTTACCAACATCATAATTAGTTGGAGCGCAACCAATTATTGCACTTGTTGCTAATATACTAGCAGCCATACTTAATTTGCTTAACAATGTTTTTGCCATTTTCTTATAATTTATATTGAAAACAAATTATTTAAAGGTTTGTATTTGTTATCTTTGTGCAGTAACAACAAAGGCTTTATTGCAGATTTTTTAACAAATAGAGTACAAAGTTCAAAATAAAGAAGAATTAAAGGAAATCAAAACTCATTTTATCTAATCTCAAAACTCTTTTTCAAATTTACTTGAGTTATAGATATTGTTAAAGCGTCTGAATAAATTAAAAGATTTAAAATTGGGTGATAACTCATTTAAAATCTCTTCAATAAATCCATAATTAAAATGGTAATTAGTGATGATGCGGAATTGAACGTTTAACAGGAGGACGATAAACTGGTTTTGAAGGCACTACAATTATTATTGAAGGAAAATTATACTGAGGTCTTGAAGGACTAATAATAACCGAAGGGTAATATGGTGGCAACATTAAAGGAAATCCGATCCTTGGAGAAGAATGATAGCCATGAAACGAATTTGTCGGATTATTGAAATGACTATGACCTGAATAATGAGGAATAGAACGATGAGGACTACCATGATGAGAACTACCATGATGAAAATTTGAAGAATGATGTGATCTTGAAGAGTGATGAGGTGGATGTGCATCAGCTTCACTTATGTCCAAACTCATTCCTGATAATACTAAAGCTCCACTCAAAGCTAACGCTTGTAACGGACTTTTCATGATTTAACCAAGATTACAAACTTTAAATATCTTCCCATATTAAGATTATTTTGAACTTTGTATCTTGTTTACCCTTTTTTTTATGTAAGTCTTTCTTATAACTAACTCTGAATTGATATTTATTTCCTTAATTAATAAGAGGGAAAATATCAATTAAAAAATATTAAAAGAATTTATTAAATAGATTATTAAGCTACCTTCTAATAATCCAAAAAATCAATAAAATCAAAAATAAGATTCCAATGAAAATTAAGAATAAAATAATAATCCATAAATTAAATCCATTTTCACTATTATTTTTAACTTCTCCACCCAAGACGCTACTTATTGTACTTTCACTTGATTTAAAAAAGCCACTAGCACTTCGTGCTAAAACAGATATTAAAGCAGGGCTACTTTTTACATTAGATGATTTTCCTCCTAAAACAATAGAACCATCTGATAACTCTAAATCTGAATAAGGATTATAGTTGTTAGCATTCAAATTAGTATAATTATCATCATAAGTTATTCTAACAGGATCACTTTTACAATGATCATTTAAACATCCATCAGCACACTCACGAACAAACTCGTATGAGATATTATATGTACAAGTATTAGTTAACTGACAGAATGGTTCGCTAATTTCCCAAAATAAATCATCGCCACGGCAAATTAATTCTTCGCTTCCAGAATCACAATCACTATTTTCTTCACAATAGCCATCCATATAATAGAATTTCCATTCATCGCTCACATTATAATTATTATAAATATCAAAACAACCAACAGACCACGAATAATCTAGATTAGCAATACTTGGAGTAAAAGAAAAGATATTAGTTTGATTTTTAAAAATATTATCTAATGTATTAATTTTCTCTCCATTAATAAATAAACTACAATTCCTAATAGTTGCATCATCACTTACATCAAAATTAAATAAAACCTCATTATGTTGAGTTGAATTATTCAAAGGAGAAATCAAAGTTACAACAGGACTTGTTTCATCAGGATTCAAACATTTTCCGTTGCTACAACCATCAGGACAAACAAATTCTTCAATCTTTTCGACATTACCTTCACTTGAAAAACAATGGTCAAGCATACATCCTTTAGTAAAATAAGTTTGATTATAATAAACACTATCACCTACACAATAAGTATCA
>CAZXBY010000086.1:0-3821 GCA_964639055.1 Candidatus Woesearchaeota archaeon | reverse complement strand
TACTAGAAAATATTTTGGGATTTCTATTAGAAATAGAAAAAAGAAGTAGATTTTTGGATAAAAAATGGTTATTAGTAAGAAGCAATTAGGGTTGATAAGGGATTTTTCTTACAGAAGAGTTGAAAAAAATGATAAGTTTCATCAGAAGTTTCATATTGATCAAACGGTTAAATTGTCGATTGTGCTTGCAAAAAAGGAAAAAGTGGATGTGCAAAAATCTATTGCGATAGCATATTTGCATGATATTGCAAAGTTTAAGCAGACTAAAACAATTAATCATTCGAATCAGGGGGCGATAGATTCAGAGATTTTTTTGAGAGAGATAGGTTTGAAACAACAGGAGATATTGGATATTTGTTATGCAATAAAAGAGCATAATAAGGATGGTCAGAAGGGAACGAAAGAGGCGGAGATAATATATGATGCAGATAAGTTGCAAGCTATTGGTGCATATGGTATATTTCGGTGTTTGAGTTATAATCTGGATATTGTTCATTGTAATAAAAATCAGGATGAATTGTTTTTGGAAACGCTTAAGGAGATTGAATTTTTTCAGAGTAGTTTGTATACTAAAACTGGTAAAAAAATGGCAAAGAAATCTAAAGTCTTTATTAAGAGGTTTGCTAAGGATTATTGTGAGATTAGGGATGCCAAAATTTGAAGTGGTATAAAGAAGTATATTTTTTGTTTTAGTGGCTCATAAATGATACAAATATTTTTAAGCGTATTTGATTTTTTTTGGTAATGTTAGGAGAGGTTGATAAGGTTGTAAAAGAATTTCTTGTTGAGGCGAAGGAGAAGCCAATTAGGATTATTTCTCATTTTGATACTGATGGAATTACATCAGCTGCTATACTTGCTAAGACCTTTCAGAGGTTGGACAAAAAGTTTACATTAAAAATTGTGAAGAGTTTGGATGAAGATATTATAAAAAAAGAGTTGGCAAGACAACCGAAGGAAGTTATTGTTTTTTCTGACCTTGCTAGTGGAAGTTTGGAGTATTTTAAAGAGTTGAAGAGTCCTATTTTTATATTGGATCATCATGAAATTCATAAGGAAGAATTGAGTGATAAAATAAAAATAATTAATCATCATTTAACTGGAGATTCGGAAGCTAATACTTGTACTGGAGCTGGGGTTGCATATCTTTTTAGTAGAGCTATTTCTTCTGAAAATAAAGATCTTTCTTCGCTTGCTATTATGGGCTTGATTGGCGATCGGCATGAAACTAATTTATCTAAAATTAATCAGC
This sequence comes from Candidatus Woesearchaeota archaeon, assembly GCA_964639055.1. Taxonomy (GTDB): domain Archaea; phylum Nanobdellota; class Nanobdellia; order Pacearchaeales; family GW2011-AR1; genus JAGVXH01. The sequence goes on along the minus strand of CAZXBY010000086.1, from coordinate 2,569 downwards.
TTATTATCAACGAAACAAAAGATTTGACAATAAAAAAGGGGTTAACGCTTTATCCTGCGACTAGACCGATTAAAAGAACTTTGGAGTATTCGACTTCGCCATATATTCCTGGGGTTACAGGGAATGGTGAGGGAGTTGTTGAGCTTTTAAGGGAAACGGGAATTGGAATGAATAAGACTCTTCTTGATTTAACGGAAGATGAGATGTCTAAGTTATTGACGGCGATTATGATTAGAAGAACTCAGAATGATAAGGAGGGGGATATAATAGGGAATCTGTTTATTTTGAAATTTTTTAATACTCAGGAGGATGTGAGAGAGATTTCGACTTTAATCAATGCGTGTTCTAGATTAGGGTATCATGATATTGCATTGTCATATTGTTTGGAAAATAAAAAGGCTAAAGTTAAAGCGATGGATATTTATACAGAATATAAGCAAGAACTTGTTTCGGGATTAAAGGTTGCTGAAAAAATGAGTAAGATAAAGGGGAATAATTTTATTATTTTGAATGCAAAAGATAAAATTAAAGATGCTATTATTGGAACTATTTGTTCTATGATTTCTTCGTCTGCGGTTTATAATGAAGGAACTATTTTGATTGGGATGGCTTATAATGAAAATAAGATTAAGGTTTCTGCAAGAATTGTTGGGCAGAATGGTAGAAATTTGAAAGAGTTGATGGAGAAGACAGTTATTGAATTTAAGAGTGAGAACCCAGAGTCAATAGCTGAGGTTGGTGGGCATCATTATGCAGCTGGTTGTTTAATCGAGAGAGATAAAGAGGATTCTTTTCTGGAAGCGTTGAAGAGGAATTTAGAGATTGAGATTGTGAAGGTTTAAAAAAGTTTTTTGTTGAGCTTTTGTATGGAAGAACATCTAAAGAATTTGCCTTGTTTTTCGTGTGCTGGAGAGAAATCGTTAGAAGCTTATTGCGGGGATCCTTTGAGGGTTAAGGTTGCATCTTATTCTGCGAATGGAATTGCTGCAGGGATACGAGATTCCCTGTTTAGTTCAGATGATAAAATTGCTGTGATGGTATCGGGGAAGAAAACATTGGATGTAGCAATTTTATAAGAAAATAATTGAAGTTTAATCTTACCTTTCATCGACTTGCCCATTATCCAAGATGAGATTTGTTTTTGGCCAATATTTTTTAATAACGTCTTAGCTTAGGTCGTTTTCTGTTTATTTTTCTTTGAAATTTAGGTAATTTTATGTTTTGATTTGATTCTGCTGAATTGTTTGAATAACTCTTTATTTTTTGAATAGTTAATATGATTAGTCCGATTATAATTACAATTAGCATTATTAAAATAATGAAAGGCCAATAGTCAGTTTCTTTAATAGTGATTTTCGTAGCCTTTTCTTGATTTGGACAAATATATTTGCCATCAATTTCAATTGGATTTTTACAATCAGGGACATAGATTTGTTTTTTATTAAAGTCTAAATTGCAACGAGTGTTAATTGCTTTATCTTGAATTTCTATGCAATATGAAGTGTCATTGAGGTTTGTTGCGATATCCTTATAACAAAAATCTTTCATTATTTCCATTTTTAATTTATTACAGTATGAAATGTCATTAAATGTTCTTGCTGCTTTTGAATAAGTGCTTTCGTAACAGGCATTCTTCCATGTTTTTGAATTTATATTTTCACAATAAGATATATTGTTTAATTTTATTGCAAGTGATGAAAAACAATAGTCTTTCCCGTAATTGTCTGTAATAATTTTGCAATAAGAAGAATCATTAGTGTCCATAGCTAAAATGTAATTTTGCGAGTCAAAAACGTTGGCTGAAACCATACTGAGAGTTTGTTGTGTAAGCAGTAAAAAAAAAAGAGTCAAAATATGTTTTTTTGTAATCATGTAAAGGGATAGGGAATATGGTATTTAAGATTTCTTATTATAATAATTTTTATTTTATTTTATTTTTTATTCTAAAATTTTATTTTGCCTTTCATGGACTTTGCCATTTTTTGCATCATCTTTTTATCGATTTGACCATTTGCTAGTTTCTCTGGGTTTTGCATATTCATCATGTCTTTTAATAATTTATATTGTTTAAGAAGTGATCTTATTTCTGTTGTTGTGGTTCCACTTCCTTTGGCAATTCTACCGATTCTTGATGTTTGTTTTTCTAAAACTTCGGGATTTTCAATTTCTTCTTCGGTCATTGAAGTTATTGCATTTTTCCATCTTTTCATTTTTGTTTCTTGTTTTGCAAGTTCTGATTTTGGAACTTTTGCCATGGCGTTACCCATTCCAGGGACCATTGACAAAATTTTATCCATTGAGCCTATTTGATTCATTTGTTCTAATTGAGCGTGTAAGTCGAGTAATGTGAATTTGCCTTCTTTGAGTCGCTCTTCTATTCGTTTGGTTTGTTTTTCGTCGGTTGCGGAACGGACTTTTTCTATTAGGGATGCTAGGTCGCCCATGCCCAGAAGTCTATTGATGAATGATTGTGGATCAAAAGTTTCTATTTCGTGTAAAAGTTCTCCCACTCCTATAAAATAGACAGGAGCATTGGTTTCTGCACAGGCGGTTAGTGCTCCTCCGGCTT
>CAZXBY010000085.1:0-3839 GCA_964639055.1 Candidatus Woesearchaeota archaeon | reverse complement strand
AGATTATGTTAGCGAATTATTAGAGAAAGACCTGATTAAAGAAGAACTTGTAAAAAAACAAAAATATTTTATACTAACAGCAAAAGGTAACGAATTTTTAGGACAATACAAAGTAATAGAAAATTTTATTGAAAACTTTGGTCTATAATTTTTATCTCCTTCTCCACAAAACAAGTCCAACCAAATAACCATATCTTGAAATGATAGTAGCTAAACAAGCTCCAAAAACTGCTTCTTCCATCCCATACATAAGACCAATGTTAATAAAAACAAAATTCAAAATAATATTAATAATAGTAGAAACAACTAATAAAATAGAAAAGGGTTTCGTTCTTTTTTGTGAGGTATAATAGGTTTGATATAAACCACTTAAAGGAAAGCTGAGAAGTAATAACGAAAAAATTCTAAGATATAATAACGAAGGCATATATACTCCACCATAAATTATCCGTATCAATAAAGGAGCAAATATTATAGTAAAAAGCATAGCCAAACAAGAAATTAAAAAGGTAATATTTCTTGTTTTTCTAAAGCCCTCATCCAATTTTTTCCCTTCTAATCTTGAAAAAATAGGAAGCATTGCTACCGCAGAAAATCCAACAATAACAGCTGCAGAACTAATAAGATTAAAGGCCACCTGATAAAATCCAATAAATTCACTTGCCACATAATGCCCCAGCATAATAGTGTCTATACTCCCAAAAAAAAGTCCAGAAAATGCAGTGACGGTTAAAGGTAATATAAAGTATCCAATATCTTTCTTTTCGGCAGACGACAACGTTTCTTTTTTTGCTTTTCCAAAGGGATTGTAAAGCAGGTAGTATAAAAGATAAAAAATTCCAATAATAGCAAAACAAATAGACAATCCAATAAAAATCCAAAAAAGAAAAGCTTCAAAACCAAAGGATAAAGACAATAAATAAAATATTAGCAAGGGCAAAATAACTAATCTAGAAGTTTGTAATAAAATCTCTCCGATAAGATAAACTCTAAAATTATTTTTTGCCACGAAAATTAGCCCCAAAAATCTTGAGAGATACATTAATGGAAAATAAATTGATCCAGCAATTAGAGCCCAAAAGATTGGCTTTTCGTAATAATAATTAGCGAAAAAATTTGCCATCAAAAGAATGAGTAATGAACTACCCAAAATTAAGATAATTTTAAACTTCGCTAAATAGAAAAAATATCCTTTTGCTTTCCCAGGTCTTTTGTCTATCGTTTTCGAAACATACGTCGAAATTGCAGTTTCAATCCCAAAATCTGAAAAAAGACTCAAGAATAGAATAGTTGATAAAGCTAATCCATAAAGCCCATATAGCTCAGGCATTAAAAGTCTAGCCATAATAATAGTAAATAATAATGATCCAACTTTAGCAATAATTGTTGTAGCAAACTGATAACCAGAATTTCTAATAGCGGTACCAGTATTTCCCTTAAAATCTCTTCGTCGCAACTTTCTCGCGATGCTAATCATTTCTATCTCCGTTTCCTTCATTGTTTCCTTGCCTTTCATAATTTAAACAATCTTTTACACTTTAAAAAATCATTTACTTTAATGATGTAAGTATCTCTAATACATAACAATTAAAAAAACACAATATTTTTATTGATAATAATGAATATAATAATAACAGGACATAAGGGGTTAATCGGAAGTTCCCTAAAGAAGAGATTAGAAAAAGAAGGACATAACATTGTAAATAGTATAGATATGAGAGAGGGAAAAAATATTCTTGATTTAAAAGATAAATATATAGACGAGAAAGTCGATATTCTCTTTCATCTAGCTGCACACTGCAAAATAAATCAATCAATAACAAACCCTGATACAAGTCATATAAATGATGCAAATGGGACATTCGCAGTTCTAGAGTTCTGCAGGAAAAATAACATAAAAAAAATAGTTAATTTCTCTTCATCTAGGGTCATAAGTACAGAAAAAAATCCATATACCGCAGCAAAATTATATGGCGAGGAACTATGTAAAGCATACAAAGATTGTTACAACATAAATTATATTATTATTCGACCATCAACTGTTTATGGTCCATTCGACGATAAAACACATCGCTTAATGGACATTTTTATACGCAATAGCTTAAATGGAGATGGCCTTGTTATTTTTGGAGATCCAGAAACAAAAACCCTCGATTTTAGCTACATAGACGATTTTATAGAAGGTATAATGCTCGCCATAAATGGACCATGGAATAATGAATACGATATAAGCGGTGGCGAAGAATTCAACGTGTACGAGCTAGCAAGATTGATCATTCAAAAAGTAAGCAGTAAAAGCAAAATTATAATTTCAGCTCCAGAAATTGCTCAACCTCAAAAAATAAAACTAGATTTGAAAAAAATAAAAGCATTAGGGTATGTCCCCAAAATTTCTTTAGAAAAAGGAGTTAACAAATGTATTGATTTTTATAAAGAATTACTTAAAGTGAATCTCTCTCAAATTAATTGAGTAATAAAAGCTCCCCTAAAAAACAATCTTCCCTCTATTCCTGAAAAATACCAAAATGACCGACATTTTATACAAAACATTTTCATTATCTATGTACAAACTAACCAAATCCAAAATTAAATGAAAAATAAATCCAATCAATATCCAATTAAAAATGTTCCATATTAAACCCAGCAAAAATAATATAATCAAAGCTTCAATTCCGTGAAAAATAAAAATTGGATGTTGATGTTCTTTCTTCTTATGCCCAGGTAGCAGTTTCCATACTTCTCCTCTTTTCTTCGACCACTTACAGAACTTAACAATATTAAAATTTCCAGTCTTTACAGAATAACGAATAGCATGATCCAAGTCAATAATAAACCAAGAAGAAACCCAAATAATCAAGGCTTCAATTAACCCAATAATATCAAATAAAAAAAAGCATATAATAGCAAATAAGCCACCGTAAATGATATGTTCTTTTGGATGCATTTTTTTAATCCTATTCCTGTAATTGTCTTACAATATCAGCAAATGCTGGTCTTGAAATAACAACACCAACCGTAATACCAATCAAAGTAGTAATTGCAAACCCCTTCAAAAGCCCAGCAGAAGCCGCTCCAATACCCAAAAACCCAATAACGCCAGTCAATGGCAACAATGCAACCAAAGTCGTCGCAAACGCCGTTGTAATGATAAATAAAGCTTTCTTAATTCTATCTCTTAAAGACTCATTCTTATTCCTAGACTCATCCATAATAATAATTTGACTATCAATTCCCGTACCAATCGCTGTAATAATACCAGCAATAGAAACCAAATTTAAATTCCATCTGATTAGTGACGCAACACCGAGTATAATTAAAACCTCAGACAATGAAACTAAAACAATAGCAATAGAAAGTTTTATTTTTCTATATCTAATAAAAGTAAAAATTGTAATTACCAAAATAGCAAAAAAACCAGCCAATAAAATCTGATTAATAAATTGGTCACCCAAATTAGAAGAAATTCTATCAATTTTAACAATCTCTAATTTGTATGGCAAACTACCCGTAATTAAAATAGTCTGTAACGTCTTCATTTCTTTGTTAGCATTATCAATAGCTTCTTGTCTTGTAGCACCAACTTCTGAACCAGAAATCTGAATAGAAGTTGCAATATTTCCTTTCAAATCAGCACCAATATTTAAAGACGAAGTTAATTTCTCATCAATATAAAAGTCAATCTGTTTCTCCAAAAAACAGTTTGCATCATACTTCGGAATACATCCATCCTTAGTAGAAAGATTATTTGTAATATCTGCATGTTTCTGAGCCGCCGCCGCACTCAAACTAATAATGAATCTAAAATTACATGCTTCCTCTCCATTTTCAGTAGTAAAACA
>CAZXBY010000084.1:0-3872 GCA_964639055.1 Candidatus Woesearchaeota archaeon | reverse complement strand
GGTTGATTTAGGTGGATATAGAAAACAATATGCCCATATTAAGATAGTTGAGATGGATTTGGTATTACCTAAAAAATTATGTGATTCTTTTAGGGTAAAAAGAATGGATATACAGGCAATTAATTTATTATATAAAGTTTATTGGGAAGAAAAAAATTTTATTTCTTTTGATGAATTTTATAATATTTACTTAGAAGAGAAAAAGGAATTATTAGAAGCTTTTAGAGAATATGTTGAAATGTGCGAATCTTGTTTTTATCGTGGATTAAAAGCGAGAATATATAGAACTTGGGCTGGTTTAATTACCCAGATACATGGAGGATATGTTGCAGAATCGGTTTTCGGAGAAGGGTCTGTTGAAATGTCGAGAGAATTAGATTCTCTTGGTGCAGATATAAGAGTTAATTATCGGGGACAAAAATTAAACTATCAAGTTAAGAAGGCAAGTTATAGTGGTGTAATGAGTAGAAAACCATTATCAAGAAGGGTAACAGAAGGAGAAGATATTGATATTTATTATGAGGTTCCAAATAGTGATATTTTTGATAATCCTAAAACAAAGAAGGGAGAGATTAGGATTGGTTACAAAAGATTTATGGATGATAAAAGAACAGATAGATTATCTAATGGTTTTATTATTTTTACAAAATATACATTTTTGCCAAAGAAAGAAGAGATTGATTCTAAAAAAATATAGTTTAGATATTTGTATGTTTTAATCTCTCGTTTGTTAAATCAATATATTCTGGATTTAAATCAAATCCTATAAAATCTAAACCTTGTGATTTTGCTGAAACAATCTCTGACCCAGAACCTACAAAAGGAATAAGAATATAACCTTCTTTTTGTTTTGCAGATATTAATAATTTCTCACATAAAGCAATAGGTTTTTGTGTTGGGTGTTTCTCGGTATCATGTTCCTTGTGTTCTTTGCTCTCTCGTGGCTTACAAATCCTTTTGCAAGTATGACAAATAAACCATCTCTCTGACATTCCACTTCCACCAGCAAGAGTTGGAATTTTTATCACATCTCTGGGTAGTGCTCCACCTGAATGTGCTTGATAGACTGTTTCTTTTGCATTTTTCCCAGATAGTCTTCCGATTGTTGCGGGTCTTACTCTCCCAGCAGAACCATTTAGAAATCCATCTGTATATGGCTCTCTTATATCATCTTCATTAAAAATTGGTTTCCCCTTCCAACAACAAATAATAGCCTCATGGCTTCTTTGCCAGTATTTCATTGATGGCATATTTTTATTTGTATAGTGCCAAATTAACCATCTTTTGTGGAGTGGAACTCTAACTGAAATATGTGCGAGAATTTCGCTAAATCCATAAATAAACATTGTCCCATTTGGCTTTAAAACTCTTATACATTCCTTAACCCATTCATCACACCACCTAAGATAATCTTCTATTTCTCTTTTATCCCCATTATTTCCAAAGTTTTTACCAATATTATATGGTGGGTCGGCGATAACAATTTGGCAGCTTTCATCAGGCAATTCTTTTAATCCCTTCATACAATCCATACAATAAACTTTATTTAATTCTAACATCTTAATTGTTCCTCTAAAAATTTATAATCGTTTTGGGTTATTTCTTTTGTTGCTCTTCCCATTAATATTGTTCCCCATCTTTTTTTATCTTTGAAAATTGAGATACGACAAATCATGTTTTTAGTAAAATCCATAGGATTTTCCGGAATTATAATTTTTTTTAATTTTATCTTGTATGGATATTCACCACCATTAAATTTTATCTTTGATTCTTCTTTAAGTGAGATTATTTGAAAGCATCCCCCAATTAATTTACCTTTAATATAAATTATAACTAAATCATTTTCATTTAATTTATCTAAAAGTTTTTTAGTTTTATCGTTGAAACCATAAATTTCTTTATCTCTGATAACTTTCCAATTATCTCCATCCGTTACAAACAACCAATATCTCATTTTTTCTCATCCTTATTGAATTTAGTCTTTGGTCTATCCCAATAAGGAGATTTACATTTTGGACAAACAGACGGTTTTTCTTCCTCTCGTTGAATCCAAATGTGTTCACATCTATAACACTTATTACCTTTGATTAAAACCTTATGTCCAAATTCCTCTCTTTTATCTGTCATATTAATCTATTATATTCTTTTGTTTATAAACCTTTTGATATATCCTCTTTGGTAAGATACCAATAGAAATGTTTATAAAGGTTATATACCTAATAGGTATAGGATAACAAAGAGAATAAAGGGAGCTACTAACTCCCCTTTTTTGTTACACACGATAAAATGAATAACAAAAATAATAAACAAACAGAAGTTAAAAACATTTGCCCTAATTGTAAATCTGAAAATGTAATTAAGTGGACAAAGAGAAAAACTCAAAATAGAGGAATGATTCAGAGATATAAATGTAAAGACTGCAATAAATATTTTATAAAAGATGATGGCTTTTTTAGGATGAGAAATAATCCTAATAAAATAACTTGTGCCTTAGATTTATTCTATAAGGGAGTTTCTACTCGTAAGGTTCAAGAGCATTTTAAAGCATTTATGCCACATAACTCTTCTAATGTTTCTATCTATAATTGGGTTGTAAAATATTCTAATATGATTTCTAATTTCACAGATAAGCTAAAAATTAATGGTGGTTCAGAGATTCAACTTGACGAAATGGAATATCACAGAAGAGAAGAGCATAAAAAAGGTAGAAGTGGAGTTTCTAAGGATTGGTTTATTGATTCTATTGATGTTAAAACTCGTTACATGGTGGCTTCAAATTACTTTAAATCAAGGGGACAAACTGAATTAAAAGAAGTAATGGCTAAGGTTAGATACAAAACAGAAGGATATATAACAACCATCACTACAGATGGCTACACGGCTTATGAGAAGGTTGTTAAACAGACTTGGGGTTATAATAATAAAATAGGGGAATATAATATTTTTCATAATAAACATATAGCTTCAAAGGGTGAAGGATTTAATATTTATGTTGAGAGAATGCACAACTCAATAAGAGAAAGAACGGTTACATTTAGGGGATTTCATGGTTCTGTAGAATCGGCTCAAGCAATAATGAAGGGTTATGAAATATTTTATAATTTTATTAGAAAACATCAAGCTATCGGAGTTTGTCCTTATGAAATTGCTACTAATCTAAAATTAGAAAATCCTAATAAATGGTTAGAGTTGATACAGATTTCAAAAAAACAATAAGTATAAAAATAGTAAATTACTACTAAAAGAAGTAAATTACTACAATATGACAACCCAAACATTTGAGATAACTGAAGAGGAATTAAGAATAATTAATGTTGTAAAAGCAGTAATGGATATTAAGAATATAAAAGAAGCTGTAAAATTTATTATTAATGATTATGCTGAAACAAAGTCTTATTCTCAATTTATAAAAGAAAAGAGGGCAAATAAAAAATGACAACTGAGATTTATCAAAGAAATTCGGATTATTTCTTAGTAACGAGTAAAATATTTAGAAGGTTGAAACAACAAGGTAAACTTAATAGAAAAAAAATAAAGGAAATAGAAAAAAAATTAACGGCGATGAGTTTTTGGTTATTACTCAACACCGAAAAAAACAATAAAAATTCTACTATTGTAAAATGTAGATTAGAGTTATGTTTAAGAAATCTTGATAACTTGAACACTTGGAGCTAATTCTTGTGCTTTAATTAAAGACCGAGCTCTACTAAAGCTATAATTATTCTTATCTGTAATAATTACTCCATAATCTCCATTCACAGAAATTAACTCATAAACAAAATTGTTATTTAAGTTTAAGATACTTTCAACATTAACTGGATAAGGTGCTGGTTTTTCGTGGAATGTATAATCACATCCCAAAGATAACGCAT
>CAZXBY010000083.1:0-3959 GCA_964639055.1 Candidatus Woesearchaeota archaeon | reverse complement strand
CGTTCAATGATTTATGGTATTAAAAACTCTCATGAAGCAGGTATTCATTCAAATTGCACTTGGATTATGGGATATCCTAGGGAACGTCTTTCAGATTTACAAACTACTATAGCATTTATTAAATGGCAAAAGGAATATTATGGAAATTTCGGAGAGGCAGATTCTGTGAACGAGAAAATGTTTACGGCGACCGCTTACCCTGGAACTCCGATGTCTTCCCGTCCAGATGTTATGGCAAAAATGTCTGAAACTTTTGGTATAAGTTTTGATATAAATAGAAAACCAATCTGTGATGAAAAATTACGAGATTATATCTTAGTGCTTGGAGATGCCACAAAAACACTTGTCGATTCTAAGGGTAATCCTTTGAACTATAGTGATATGGATGATGAGACTTTTCTTATGGCAAGAAGACATATTGACAATGGAGATTTGGAAAAAGTTCTTGAAATGAAGGGATAATTAAGTGTATTTAAGACCTGCTTACTTAGTACTACTTTTTTTTATAATATTAGATATCTTTTCGTAGTATACCTGAGAGGGGTCCTTATTTCTCTCAAAATAAAAACTGCTGGTTAATATTTTTTCATATTCTTTTAAATTCTTATCTAAAAATTTATTATTTTTTGAGTTATTAAATAAATTTTCAAACTCTTTTTTGTTTTTAAAAGTATCAAAATCTCCCCATACTTTTTGTGAAAATTTATCTTTAAATCTGAAAATTGGGATTCTAAAGAATAGGGCCTCATATACGACTGAAGTATTATGAATTATTACAAAGTCACTTTTTTCTAGAAGGTCTTTTACAGACATATCCTTATCTACAATTATCATATTATTTGATTTTATAGAGGACTTATATCTTTCAGGAGAATCAAAAGGATGTAATTTTAGATTAAATTGGATCTCTGGATGTTTTACTGCAAAATCACTTAATATTTTTATAACATTTTCATTATTTTGTTCAAATCCTATAACGCTTAAAAAGAAAGTTGCTATTTTAGGATTGAAATCTAAATTTCTTTTTCGGTTATAATCACTATAAGTATATTTTGGATTTCCAACTATCAATAATTTGTTTTCACTAATATACTTTTTTTCTATATCATAATTTCTCTTACCCCAAACTAAAAGATAATCTGAAATCATATTTTCAGTCATTATATTAATTGAAGTAAAATAGGGGTAATTTGGCACAAAACCATGTTCCATTGTGAATGTCGGTTTTTTATTCTTTTTTGCAAACAGGGTAAGAATTGTATCTTCTACAAAAGTTTGAGAACAAAAGGCAATATGAGCTTTTGGATTTAATTTATTATAAATCCTTTCTAGACGTTCTATCTGTTTACATCTAAAATATGTTCTTGTTAAGAAGAATAAATAATGTTTGCCAAATACTTTTTTCATATTATATTTTTTAAATTGTCTCCATAAATTTAATAATAAAACTAAATCTGGTAGTCTAAAAAGGTATTTTAAAAAAGACGTTTTCTTTTTCCAATAATAATTGTCAAGTAAGGCAATTTCTTTTTTGGGAAATTTTTCAATAGATTTCAAAACAAGATTATGATGGTCTTCTCTAGCGATAGGACAAGAAACTAAAATCCTATTTTTCCCATAATCAATATTAAATTTATCCATAGTGAAAATAAATTTTATCATCATCAAAAACTTCTCAAACTTATTTTCAATTGGAGTTTCTTGGAACATATATAACTCTCCAGCCATAACTGGCCAAAGATTAATTCCCCTATGATTTAATTTTTTGAAGAATTCCTTAGACTTCTTTAAAAAAGGTATTTTATCTTGCCAAAAAAGTTTTTTCCCCATATTTTATTATTCCCCTCCATGAAACAATAACCTATACTCTTTTTAAGTTATTTGTAGGTCAAATCACTTAAGATATTTTTATCCAATCGTTTGGTAAGGAGTTATTATTGCCTAAGTGTTTATAATGAGAAAAATTTTTCGGAGCAATAATGATTTTTTGTTTGTTAGAGTTCAAATATCCTGACCACCAGCTCATTGAACTATTTGATAAAATATTGTATTTACATCTTCTCATCAATTCTAAGTCTTCATATGTTTCGTTGCCTTCCATATAAGCTAGTTTAACACCCAATTTTTGGAAATTCGTTTTACACCAAGGAATATCGTCTGAAAATACATAAAATATTGGATCCTTTACTTTTTGTTTTATAATATCCACTGCTTTTTTATAATAGTCAACCCCTAAGATGTTGCAATTTTTAAGATTTAAAACATCGCCTCTACGAACATGTAAACTTACTGAGTCTTGAGTTTTGAGTTTTTCTAATAAAGGTCTGATTTTTTCCTTGTACTTATCCTTCAAAGTAAACTCTCCTTTAATAATTTCTTTTATAGAATTAAAAAATCTCTGATGGCCACAGTAAATATATAAATAAGAATTGTCCGGTATTTTTACAAAATCTTCCACTCGGCCGTCTGTTGGAAAATAGCGTACATTTTTTTCAAATAATCCATATTTTCTAAATATTTTATCAATTGGACGAATTTTCGTTTTCCATACATATTTTCTTAATTCTTTTTTTGTAGCAATCTTGGCCGGGATATTGAATTTGCCTAAAGTAAAGTCCCAATCACCACCTGTCTTTTCTAATTGGGGCCAACTTTGAATATGAGTAATATCTAATTTAAGCTCTGTTCTATGATGTTCTGCGAGAGCCTTTGCAGCAGCGTATACATACATACTATTTCCTAATCCTCTTCCAATCTCTGCAATAATCATTTTTGTAAATTAAGCTTTCGTTGCCTCAACATTTAAACTTATCAAATAACCATTTTCTTTGTCAAATGGATTTTCATCTGTTGGAACAAATTTCTCGCCTGGAAGATATGCTTGGGAATGATCGTCAAATTGGTCATGTGGTGGAGTTATTTTCCAGTCATATTTTTTAGTATCTTTAAATCCTGAACATTCAAGCATTTGTTTAAGCGAATCAAAATCATAGGTCGTCTTGTGATAAATCGTATTTTCTATATCTTCATCGGTTCCACCTTTTCCCATTATCATTTTTCCATATAAGGGTCCTACAAAAGCATGAAGAGGGAATTTCCCTTCTACATATAATTTTGCCATCATTCCGAAATCTGGGACTGCAATCCTTAAAATCCCGTCAGGTTTTAGCACTCGTGCCCACTCCTTTAGAACTTTTGCTCCTTGTTCTCTGTCAAAATATTCAAAGACATGAGAATTATATATCAGATCTACTGAATTGTCTTCAAAGGGTAATTTTGTTATATCGTGATGTTTAACATGAGGATAATCACCACCCTCTATATGTATCCAATCTTCTCCAAAATCTCTCCAGCCACATCCTAGATGTAATTTTATCATATTAAAAAATTATTTAATAAGTTTAAAAAGTTTTAGGTAAAAAAAGCTCTATCCGATCTAATGATTTTCTAAAATTATAGAAATATCCTTACCAAACCTCTTTGCTCCATTCTCCCTATTTATCGAGAGGAAAGATGGATTCAAAAAAATATGCAAGAGAAAAATAAAATTTATAAAAAGAAATAAAAAGCAACCCAGACAGAGCTGGTGAAAATATACTGAAAAAAAATTATGATAATTCTACAAATAAAATCTTATCCATTTATTTCTTTGATTATTATATTTTTTAATTCTTTCTCTGATTTTGCAAATGTACAAACGCTTTTGAAATGTTGCCTTATTTTGTGAGAAGTGCCTTTGTTAATATCCTTTCTAAATTTAAGAAATAATTTATATAAATCATTTGATGTTCTCTTATATGAAATGGTTCCCAAATAATTTTTAGTAACCATGTCTTTAATTGCCCCTGTATTGTATGTTAAAACAGGGATTCCATACATAAAGGCTTCAATTAAAACTAATGGATAGGCGTCATCTTTTGTTGGCAAAATTAAAAAATCGCTTGAAGAAAAAATATCTT
>CAZXBY010000082.1:0-4119 GCA_964639055.1 Candidatus Woesearchaeota archaeon | reverse complement strand
TTCCTTTCGATTTCTCAAAATGCCAACGAAAATCATTTTTATAACCCTTTACTATAGTCATTTGCTTCTCAAACCTATGGTAATAGTTTGCTAACGCTTTAAACTCAATAATCGAGCTTAAATTCTGAATTTCTTTCTTTAATTCTTTTTTTCTATTTTCTAATTCATCTCTTTTTTTTATTTCACAAATAAATTTTTCAGAATTTTTCAGAATTTCAATTTCCTCTTCTTTTTTTTTCGATAACTCGTTCACACTAACGTTTTCCTCCTTTTTTTCTTCAATTTGCTTTTTAAACTCTATTTTATTTTGATTAAGATTATTATAATTAATCAATACTTTTCTTATTTCTTCAATAATATTTGATTCATTCATTAAGTCAGAATGGTTATTCACTATTGTTCCTATATCTTTAAAAAAAATTTTAATACTCTCTTTTACATCACCCATTTCTTTTCCTATTAAATATGTAGCTTTCTCATAATTAACCGAAGATCTCTTCTGAAAATCAGAAAATATAGAATTTAATCCTTCAATAATATTTTTGTCATCATGAATATCATTCAATTTTGAAATCAATCGTTCTAAATGAATCATGTAATTATTATAATTTTCTTTTACAATTGCTTTTATTCTCTCTCTTTCCTTTTTCTTATCAAAATTTATTTCGTTTAAGATATGCAATTCTTCAGTTAATTCAACAACAAGTTGGGCAATTCTCTTTTTTAAAATATCAAGAAAGCTCTTACGTTTATTCTTTACTCCCACTTCTTTCTTTTCTAGCCAAAGACCAATCTCAGAGAAACCAACTATTTCATTTTCTTGGTCTTTTTCTTTTCTTTTAAATAAATCAAAAAAACTCATAATATAAACCTAAATAAATAAATTTTATATAATTATCTATTATAAAACAAGAAACAAATATTTAAATAAAAACGAATAAAAGCTTTCTTATGAAAGAAAGAGCATTAGAACAAAGAGTAGAAGGTGAAAAAAAACAAGTTGGACCTTACGAATTTTTTCCATTAGCATATATACAAGATAAAGAACTAATAATAAGTTTGCAACCTGAACCCGATGTCGAAACTACAACAAGAGAAATGGGCTTATTTGAACTAGTAAAATGCTATCTCTTAGGAGAAGAAAAACCAAACCTCACTAGAGAAAAACTCATACATCGTTTACCTGAAATAATTGAAAGAATTCAAAACGTACGCAGTTTCGACATTACTGAAAAAGATGGTCAATATCTTGTCGAATACGAATAAAAATCTTGTCACAAAAATCCTAAAATAAAATACATCTATCTATAAATAGACTTTTTTCGTTTAAATCAAAGATTTTTTAAATAACAGTTAGCTTAACTCAATATGAAAAAAATAACAAGAAAAGAATTAATTAGTAAATATATTGAATTTTTTAAGGAGAAAGGTCATGCTGAAATAAAGAATTCCTCATTAGTCCCAGAAAATGATCCAAGTGTTCTTTTTACGACAGCGGGAATGCATCCAATAATTCCTTATTTATTAGGGGAGCCACATCCACAAGGAAAAAGGCTTGTTAATGTTCAAAGATGTATTAGAACTGGTGATATAGATGAAGTAGGTAATACGACACATCATACAATGTTCGAAATGCTTGGAAATTGGTCATTAGGAGACTATTTTAAAAAAGAAGCAATTGAATATACTTTTGAATTTATAACAAAAAAATTAAATGTTCCAATAGAACGACTAGCAGTTACAGTATTTGTGGGAGATGATGATGCACCAAAAGACGTTGAAGCAGCAGAAACATGGAAAAATCTTGGGTTTCCAAAATTAAGAATAGCTTTCCTTTCTAAAAAAGACAATTGGTGGGAAACACCAGGGCCAGGACCATGTGGTCCAGATACTGAAATATTCTATTGGAAATCAAATGACAAAGAAGTACCTGAAAAATTTAACCCTGAAAACAAAAATTGGGTAGAAATAGGAAACAATGTATTGATGCAATATGAAAAAAATAAAAATGGAAAATATGCAGAGGCAAAACGAAAAAATATTGATTTTGGTGGAGGTGTTGAAAGAACAGTTGCGATATTAAACGGAGTTGAGGATAATTATTTAACAGATATCTGGCGACCGCTTATAGAGAAAATAGAAAAGATATCAAATAAATCATATGAAGGTAATGAAATATCAATGCGAATAATTGCAGATCATATTAAGGCTTCAATTTTCTTGATCGCTGACGGCGTTGTCCCTTCCAACACTGAACAAGGCTACGTTTTGCGAAGATTAATAAGGCGGGCAATAAGGCATGCAAAAAAGTTAGGGATACCTCAGGAAGCAGATGTGACAACTCCTATCGTTGAAGCGACCTTGAACATATATTTATCTACCTATCCTCACCTTAAAAAAAATAAACAAAAAATAATCGATGAATTAAATTCTGAAGAAAATAAATTTGAAAAAACATTAGACAAAGGATTAAAAGAATTCAAGAAAATGTCAATAGATAAAAATATTTCATGCAAACAAGCATTTTTGTTATTCCAATCATATGGCTTCCCAATTGAAATGATAGAAGAGCTAGCAAAAGAAAATAATGTAACAGTAGATTGCAAGGGGTTCTTCAAAGAATGTGAAAAACATCAAGAACTCTCCCGAACAGCATGTGCAGGAAAATTTAAATCAGGTTTAGCAGACGATACTGAATGTACTAAGAAACTTCATACGGCAACACATTTACTTAATGAGTCACTAAGAATTGTTTTAAATAATCCAAATATACAACAAAAGGGTTCAAATATTACTCCGGAAAGATTAAGGTTTGATTTTAATTTTGATAGAAAATTAACGCCTCAAGAAATACAAGATGTTGAAGATATGGTAAATTTAAAAATAAAAGCGAATCTTCCAATTACTTGTGAAAATATGCTGTTACAAAAAGCAAAGGATGCGGGGGCGCAAGGAGTTTTTGAGGATAAATATGACACAAAAGTTAAGGTATATAAAATGGGTTCAATTGGTAAAGAATTTTCTAAAGAAATTTGTGCAGGTCCTCATGTTGATAATACTAGTGAACTTGGAATATTTAAGATAATTAAAGAATCGTCGAGTAGTTCAGGAATTAGAAGAATAAAAGCTGTCTTAAAATAATTATTTTCTTTTTTGTATTTAGCTCAAATAAAAAATATTACTTCTTACCTTTTAACAGACTTTTTTTTAACATTTCCAAGTCTTCTCTCAATTCTATCTAATTGTTTTTGTATTGCCTCAATTTCTCTTTTAGCCTTCCTGTTTACTGAATAATCATATTCTGACTTATGTCTATCTTTTTTTGATTGCCTATTTTGACTCATTAAAATGACTGGTGCTTGAATAGCGGCAAGACAAGATAAAATAAGATTTAATAAAATAAAAGGATATATATCATTAAACTCTCCATTTCCAATAAAATTTAATATAAAATATCCACCGGAACCCATCCATAATGTAATAAAAAGAAAAAAGAAGATTATAAAGCTCCAACTTCCAGCCCATTTTGATAAGGTATCAGATGCTTTTTCTCCGAATGTTATAGAGCTAAAATGATAACAATTGAGTAATTTACTCCCCTTTTTCATATTTGTTTTAATTAAATTCCCTTTATATATTTAGCGCTAATAAGCTAAAAAATAATTAGTCACCAGTAGTAAAATATATAAAGAAAAAATACATAGACATATCATGGTGAAAAAAGTGGTGACAAAGACTGTAACGAAAACCGTAACTAAAGGAAGAAAAAAGCCTAAAAAAGTAGCGAAGAAAAAAACTACAAGAAAAAAAGCTACAAGCGGAATAACCAAAGCTCAATTGAAGGGACTCGAGAGAAAAGATGCGCTTTTAATAGAAAATTTTGTTGGGTTACAAAAAGCAATGACGAATTTGTCTGTAAAATTTTCTGAATTGTCTCAAAATTTAAATAACTTATTAGGTGTTTTTGAACTTGCAGCAAAAACTTTAGCAGAAAGCGAAAAGCAAGTTGATAAAACATTAACAACAAAATTAGATTCGCTTATAGAACAAAATAAATCCATCTCAAGAGAAATAAATATGGTGGATGGAAAACTTAGAAGAACAAAAAGCACTGCTCAA
>CAZXBY010000081.1:0-4129 GCA_964639055.1 Candidatus Woesearchaeota archaeon | reverse complement strand
AGCTCTATTAAACTCCCTAAAAGTATTATCTAATTTACCTGATGATATTCATCTAATTCCTGAGAATTTTATTGAAAATATAAATAAAATGAAAAAAAGTTTATATGGAAAAACAAGCCCTAGTTTAAATGTGAGTGAAGTTTTAATTTTGCTTGCAATATTAAGTTCTACTAACCCAATAATTGTAAGATGTTTAGAGAATTTAAATTTTCTAAAAGGGTGTGAGATGCATACAACTCATCTTCCATCAAAAGGTGATGAAGAAGGAATTAGAAATTTGGGTATAAACCTAACAACCGATACAACCATTGTGCCTAATTTACCTTAAACTCTAGAATTATTCATAATTGGTTACAGGGAGCAAAAAACACAGAATAAATAATAATTTTGTCTATCTTTATTATTTATTTAATTTCTTTAATGAAATCATCTGAATCTTTTAGTTTTGATTGATTTTTCTTGTTTGTGTTTTCTGAAATTTTTTCTTCTATTTTTTGAACTGTATCCTTTTTCTGTTCTTTTATTCTGTTAAATTGTGCTTTATATTTATTGCTGGGATTGTTACTTGAGTTAATATTTAAATTTTTTACTTCATTTTTGTTTTTTTCTTTAGTGTTCTCATGTGATATTTTTTCTGGTTTGTTATTTTGTTTTATTGTTTTATTCCCCCCTTTTTTATTTATTGATTTGCTTTCTTTCGCAATGTTATTATATCTCTGTTTTATTGTGTCTTTTATTATGTCTATTTTTTCTTTAAATGAAGTTGTTTTTCTTATGAATAATTTTTCCTCTATGCTCTTGCCTATTAAAAAGACATCTTTTATGTCCTTAATCTGTTTGTGTTTGATTAGTATATTCTTGTTTAAGTGATATTTTCTGTCAGGCTTAATTATCCATCCATAAACTTTCTTTGGGGAAACGATTGCTTTTTCTATTGTTCCTACTAAATTTCCAGAGGTGGTATACACTTTATGATTAGAAAAGCTTCCTATTCTTAGTTCTTTCTTTTTTGTACTACTTTCTTCTTTTTCTACTCCACTAATAGAAATGATTTCTTTTGATTTTTTCTTTTGTGTTTTTTTGGTACTTGGATGAGTATTATGGGGTGGAATTGTCATCTCTTTTGTTATTTCTTTTATGTCATTGTTATCTTCTTTTTCTTCCTCTTCCTCTATGTCATGGAATGATATACCTATTTTTTTTGGTTTTATTTTTTGTTTGATATAAATAATTCCACCTAAAATTAAAATTCTTGTTTTTCTTATTAATAATAACGTGGTTGTTAATAACAGAATAATAATGAATATCCATAAGTAGGTGGTATTACCTTTTGCTGCCTGTTCTATTATTTTTTCTTTTTCCCTTGTTTCTTCTGGCACTCTGATGTTGATTTTTCTAAATGAACGTGCTTTATATGTTTCATAACCTGATTCGACATAAAGGTCATAATCATTATCAGGAATGTCGTAAGGTAGATTAAGTATGGCTGTTCTTGTTTTTTCTTCAAAACTACCTATATAAATTGTGTCTTGGCCTAGTTCTATTGTGTCATTTTCGTTTTCAAGCCAGAATTTAATAATTATATCGCTATTGATTTCTGCCATACCTTTTACCAAATATTTTAGTTCGAAACTTAAATGATTTATTAATGGGTCAATTGACAATATTGCTACATCAAATAATTTGACACATTCTTTGTTGTAACAACTATATTCATCTGTGCAATCGCTATCAGTCAAACAAGTTGTTACATTAGATATTTTAGTAGAAGAACTCCCACCACTTGAACTTCTACCAGGAACTGCTGGGGAACTTGCTATTGGTGTTTCTTCTACAGAGTATACTGAAAAACCTGTCACATTGAATGTTAATGTCCCATTTAAATAGCTTTCTTGGGTGCAAATTAATGATGAACAAACTGCTCCATCTTTTAAAATTCTAGGAGTGGTAAATGTTAAATTATATAATTTTAATTTTGCTGGTTTATTTAGTCCTGTTAGTACTGTTGAGTTTATTTCGATTCTGTTAAATGAGATGTTAATATACTTGGTTAGGTTTAAAATAAAATTTTCTACATTTCCGGATAGGTCTACTTCTTCATTAAATATTATTTTTCCATAATCTCTTTTGCCAAGAGTTAAATTTGTTATATTTTTTAATTCGCTCACATTTACTCTCTCATCGAAATTTGTCGAATTGCCGTCAAATGCAGAAGAGTCAACGATTGTTGAATAATTTAGCCCTATTCCTCTCGTTATACTTAAATTTTTATTATTTGCCATGTCTGTACAATTTATACTCCAACTATAATTCCCGTTAAAAAGATAAGTGGATATATTATTTGTTTGCTCTTTTTCTGGAGTTTGTATTGTCGCATTAATTAAGTTATCAATTATTAGGCTACAATTAGAGATAGTATTTGTATCTGTTACATTGTAGAAGAAGGTGATGTTATTGGCAGAACTATTTAATGTGTTGTTGTTAGGTGAAATTAAATTAATGATTGGTTTTGTTAGGTCAATTGTAAAATTGATTTCATCTTTTCCTTCTAAACCTGCCGTGTCATTAATCCACATTTCTATTGTATGAATTCCTTCGGACAAATTAAATGTAGTATTTTCACAATTGGCAATAGATATATTAGTTGAAGAATTTGTTGAATACCAGCATGAATTAGTATCATCAGTGGAGATAGTATAATTTAATGATATACTTTCGTTGTAATTCAGGTATTGATTGTTTTCGGGGGAGTTAATATTTACAACGGGATTTGTTGTGTCTATATTAAAACTAATTGTCTCAGTATTATTTACATTGTTTGAAGTATCATTACACCAGAATTTTGCTGTATAACTTCCATCAGAAATAGAGCTACTAGTGTATGTTCCTCCGGTTAAACTATTGTTTAAGGTTAGGGTGTAATTTGTTACCCAATCATCAATTGTTGTGTGACAATGGCTTATATTCTCATTTGAAGTGAGGTTAAAGTCAATTAATGATGTTATATAATTTTGATTGATTGGTGAATTAATAGTTATTAATGGATTTGTTGTGTCTGGAATTGCTCCTACTGTAACTTTGTAGGCTGTTGTATTGGTATTATTTGAACTATCATTTATTGTGATAGTTATTGTATATGTTGTTGATGGAAGTAGTGAAGTTATGTTTACTAAGCCACCGGTCGAATTTATTGAAAAATGTGTAGTGTCATTAACTGAATAGGTTTCAAAACTTGTTTCATCGGTTGCATCAAAATTGACCTCTAATGATTCGCCATAGTCTAGGCTTGCGTTAACTGGTATTGATGTGAAATATGGAAGAGTGGTATCAATTGTGAAAGTGAATGAAGAGCTTGATTGATAACTGCCGGTATCATTTGCCCAGACTGTCAGATTGTGTTCGCCTTCTGTCCATGTAACTGATGTAATATCTGAACAACTCCCACTACTACCAAGAGAGGTATTAGAACCGAGTGAATCATAGGTATACCAACAAGAGTCTAAATGTGAATCTGAAATAGTTAGGTCTATGTCTAATTCTGTATCTGATGAGAAAGAATTGTTTTCTGGCGAGTTAAATGTAATTGTTGGGGCAGTTGTGTCTTCTGTTTCAAAGTCAACTATTGTAACGTTCCACTTTTCTGTAATGTCAGAGCTTATCATATCTGACGTTCTGTTTGCGTAAACAAAAAATTCGAATGTTTCATTTATCTCTCCTGTGGCATTTACTGTCCATGTTATTGTTTGTGATTCATCTTCGTTTAATGTTAAATTATATGGATTTTGTGTTGTTGTATAAAATGGAGTTACTGAAGGATCCATTGATACGGTTCCGCCTTTTCCTCCACTTGAAAATGTTATTATAACATATCCGTCTCCATTATTAACTGCAGCAGTATTATTTTGTTCTGTTCCATTATTATATGAACCTCCTGCCCCTCCCCAACCTCCTGGACTCCAACCTCCTCCGCCACCGCCAGAATAACCTCCGCCACCACCTGCACCACCATAACCACCACCTGCACTACCAAAACCTCCAGTTCCTCCTGCTGGACCTGTATTTCCGGCTCCTCCTTGTCTAAAACCATAACCTCTGCTGCTTGATTCTCCTCCTGTTCCGCTTGTTAAGA
>CAZXBY010000080.1:0-4131 GCA_964639055.1 Candidatus Woesearchaeota archaeon | reverse complement strand
TTTTATAGGAATAGTTGTTGGGGTAATAATAGCGGTAATTTTAGTGCTAAGTTTGATAATAATTATAATAACTTTATTAATCAAGCTAAAATATCCAAAAAATAAAAAGAAGGCAATAAATAAAAATGAAAAATAAACTTAAAGCTACAAAATATTCAATAAAAAATAAAAGATTTCAAAAATATAAAAATATAAAAATGAAAAACAGAACAAATTTTCTCATAGTAGTTTTAGTAATAATTTTATTGTTTCTTTTTTCATATAATGTTTTTATTATTGTTAATAAACCAATATACAGCAAGGGATTTGACGTTAAGTTTGTCGTAGGTGATAAACTAGGACTGATAATAAATTTAACATCATTAGATTATGGAATAATGTTGGCAGGCACCTCTTCAACAAAAACAATAAATTTCACAAACCAATATGATTTTCCAATAAAAGTAAAAGTATTAATATCTCCAGAAATGGAAGGTTATTTATTCTCTCAAAACAATTTTATTATTCAACCCAAAGAAACAATCCAACATTCGTTCTTATTGGTTCTCTCCCCAGATGCAAAAAAGGGATATTATACAGGATTATTAAAACTCGATTTTTTCAAAGTCAAATAAAAATAAAATTCTAATTTGACAGGATATAAATACTTATAAACCAAATATGAGTCTTACAAATATGTCTAACTATTTTGATTCAGAGGTATGGACTGAGAAATACAGGCCAAAAAAGTTCGAAGATATGGTAGGTCAAGAAGAAATAATTAAACGTGTTCGTTCCTTAGTAAATTCAAATAATATTCCTCATCTACTCTTTGCGGGACCAGCAGGGACAGGGAAAAGCACCCTAGCTCTAATCGTAGTTAAACAATTATTTGGTGAATCATGGAGGGAAAATTACCTAGAACTTAATGCATCTGATGAAAGAGGAATTGATGTTGTTAGGCAAAAAGTAAAAGACTTTGCAAGAACAAAAGCAATAGGAGATGTTCCTTTCAAAGTGATTTTTTTAGATGAAGCAGATGCACTAACAAGAGAAGCTCAACAAGCACTAAGAAGAACAATGGAAAACTATACATCAACATGTCGTTTTGTCATGTCTTGTAATTATTCAAGTAAAATTCTCGATCCAATTCAGTCAAGAACAGTTGTTTTTAGATTTCAACTCTTAGAAAAAAAAGACATCAAAAGACGAATAGATTTAATATCCGAAATGGAAGGCTTGACAATTAGTGCCGAAGCATTTGACGTTCTCTATGAAGCAAGTGAAGGAGACTGTAGAAGAGTAATTAATCTCTTGCAAGCAACGTCCTCAATAAGTCCAAATATAACGCCAGACTTAATTAACACAATCGTATCAAAAGCAAAACCAACAGATATCAAAATAGTCTTAGACTATGCAATCTCTGGAGACTTTTCCTCTGCACGTGAAAAACTTTTAGACATAATGCTCAAAGAAAGTATCTCAGGACAAGATATAATAAAAGCAATACAAAAAGAAATATGGAATATGTCATTAGATAACGAACTTAAAGTAAGACTCACAGAAAAAACAGGTGAAATAGAATTCAGATTAGTAGAAGGTTCTGATGAATTCATTCAGCTTGAAGCCTTATTAGCGAGCTTTATTCTAGCAGGAGAAGGAAAGTATACAGATGGCAATTCATCAATAAGAAATATTTCAGGTAATCAAATTAACGGAGGTGTATAATGATCCATGATGACAAAATACCCTGGGCGGAAAAATATAGGGTAAAATCCTTTGAAGAAATAAAAGGACAAAACCTAGCAATAGAAAAGGTAAAAATATTTTTAAAAAGTTTTCCAAAAAAAAAAGCATTAATATTACATGGAACTCCTGGAGTTGGTAAAACATCTCTAGCTTATGCAATATCCTTAGAAAACGACATAGAAATATTAGAATTAAACGCAAGTGACTTGCGTAACAAACAAAAAATTGCAGAAATAATCGGGCCAGCTATACAACAAAAAAGCTTATTCAAAACAAGTAAATTAATTTTAGTAGATGAAGTCGATGGTATTAGCGCATCAAAAGATCGTGGTGGCTTAGCAGAACTTTTAGGCCTAATAGAAAAAAGTGCTTTTCCAATAATAATAACAGCCAACGATATTTGGGATAAAAAGTTTAGCCTTCTAAGAAGAAAATCAGAAGTAGTTCAATTAAAAGATGTTGATTACAAAATCATCACTGACATTTTAACAAACGTCTGTCAAAAAGAAAATGTTGTTGTTTCAAAAGACGTTCTAACATCAATCTCAATAAAAGCTCGTGGGGATATTAGAGCTGCTCTAAACGATTTACAAATCATAAGTAAAATGGATACAAATGAATTAGTAAAAGAAGTTGGTGAAAGAAATCGTGAACAGTCAATATTTACCGCTCTGCAACATGTATTCAAACGAGCAGACATAGATTCTGAAATGATTGGTGTCTTCGATGAAGTAAATATGCCAATAGATGACATCTTTCTATGGATAGAAGAAAATATCCCCTTAGAATACTCTGGCGTAGAACTCAGCAAGGCTTTTAATGCCCTAAGTTTAGCTGACGTATTTCGTGGACGAATATATCGTCAACAACATTGGAGATTTATGGTTTATGAATATTTCTTATTAGGCGCCGGAATAGCCGCAGCAAAAAAATACAATCGTTCAGGTTTTACAAGTTACAAAAGACCATCACGAATATTAAAAATATGGTTAAATAATCAACGAATGGCAAAAAAGAAATCTATCTGTATAAAACTAGCTAAGCATTGCCACCTCTCAATTAAAGAAGCAATGAAAGATTTTATGTTGCTAAAAATAATACTAGAAAATCAAGAAATACGAGAAAGCTTAAAATTGAATTCAGATGAAGTCGCTTATTTGGATAAGCCAATAATGGTTTAGATAGCAAAGGGGGGCATTTTATTTATAATTAATACAGGAATAGTACTTCTATTTTATTAAAAAAGAATTATGCATAAGAAGAGTTTTCGATTTAAATTGATTATAGCCTTACTTTTTGAATCCATCTCCTCCTTAATAAATAGGGGGGAATGGACTCAAAAAAAATAGTTAGAAAAAAAAATCCATTAATAGCAACTAATGCCTCAGGGACTTTCCATATCCCAAAACTTTAAAAAGCCAAATTATCTTCAGTCACTATACCAATGACCAATCTTCTAGAAAGAAGATTAAGAGGACACAAAAAGTGTTCTTTAAAAAAACTAAACAAAAACAAAAAAATGGTAACATCATACGACATTGTTGAAAAAGCAAGTAAAACAGGGAAAGTTGACCGAGGAGTCAACGAAGTTACAAAAGCAGTAGAGCGAGGCGTAGCAAAAGGAATAGTAATCGCAACTGATATTGAACCAAAAGAACTTACCCAACACCTACCAATTCTATGTAAGGAAAAAGGTATTCCATGTGTTGAAGTCGAGTCACGAGAAAAACTCGGAATAGTAAGTGGAATCAATAGGCCAACTACCGCAATCGCAATCCTAGAAGCAGGAGAAGCAGATTTAACTTCCCTTAAATAAACTTAAATTTTTAACTTTTCCAAGTTTAAAGAGAATATGGCAAAAATAGAAAAACAACAACAACAGAAAAAAACAAGCTCATCCAAAGGTAGTGATAAACTAACTTACGAAGGAGCAGTTCCAGCAATAGTAGAAGCATGTTTGGGAAGAGCAGGAACACGAGGTGAAATAACACAAGTTAAGTGTAGAATTCTTCAAGGAAAAAACAAAGGAAAATCAATGAGACGAAATGTAAGAGGACCAATTACAAAGCGTGATATTTTAATGCTACGAGAAACAGAAATTGAAGCAAGACGAGCAACAAAGAGAATTAAAAGGGGGACTCAAAGTTAAAATGCCGGTATGTAATTTCTGTAAACAAAATTATGAATTTCCAAAAGGAACAACAGTCGTACAAAAAGATGGTAATGTTAGATATTTTTGTTGCTCCAAGTGTAGAAAAAATTCAGAAATGGGAAGAGATAATAAAAAAGTTAAATGGGTAAGAAAAAGTGATGTCGCAAAAGCAGAAAAAGAAAAGAAGGCAGAAGCAAGAAAAATTATGTTAGAAGCAAAAGAAGCGCAAAAAGCAGAAAAAAAAGCAAGAC
>CAZXBY010000079.1:0-4192 GCA_964639055.1 Candidatus Woesearchaeota archaeon | reverse complement strand
CCTTCCCCTTAATAACAACTCCACCTTTAATAAAGCTAAAATGAATCTTAACTTTCTTCTCTATTTTCGGAACTGCCTTTTTTATCTTTCTCAAACTTTCAACAATAATTGATTTAACCATTAAAATTCAAAAGAAACAACCATATATAAGATTAATTAAAAACGCTTTTATTTTAACACTTAAAATTTCAGCCTCTTTCTTCAAATATTCCTCTAAATTTAAATTATTTCCGCCTTACTTAATCAAGGTAGTATAACCAAAGTCAAAATCCATTATTAAAAAACACTTAAATTATTTTTAAACAAAAATTAAAATTCTTCAGTACTAGTCACAAGCTTTCCCATCGCTCTTAATTTTTTAACCTCAACAGGTAAATACTTATATTCAAAATCACATTTATCATCATCAAATTCCCAAGGTTTAACAAGCATAGCATCACCCTCACGAACCCAAAGCCCTCTCCTCTTAGAACCAGGAACCCTACAATTTCTCGTTTTACCATCAATACAAGAAACAAACATCCTACTTCCACCTAATCTTTGAGTTACAATACCAATAACCTGAGTTCCCCTAGGCATCCTAACCCGAGTAATCTTAAACTCATCGTCTCCATTCTTTTTATAAGCACCTTTCTTCGGTAATTTTGCCATAAAGAAAATACCAAAAGATAGTTTATAAAATTAAGCGTCGATAAAACCTACAACAAAACAAGTGCAAAAGAAACATTCCCTACCTTCAACACACCTTCATCTCCAACAATCCCAACAGATTTAGCAACATTAACAGAATCGTTACCAACAATATAAAATGTTGCATCATCGTTATTTGCCTTAATCATAATCTCTCTTAATTCTTCCTCTTTAACAGAATTACCCTCAAAAAAATTTGTAGAAACATCCAATTGCTTATCTCCCTCTTCAATTATTTTTCCTTTTAAATTCAAATCACAAATAGCAACAACCCCCCTATAAGTCTCATGAATTTTAACAATAAATTTTTCTTCCATAAACAAACAACTAAAACCAATTTTAAAAGTCTTTAGACATACAATAAAATAAAACTATAATACAATAAAAAAATAAAAATTGCCCTTTTTCGAGCAATTAAACTTGATAAAAATCAATATCCTTTTTTACAAGAACCATCAGCAATCGCCTTTTCAGCATTAACCTTAGACATAATCCTACACATAGTAGTACCACAATCAGGGCACTTACCTTTAGCCATAAAACCACCTTTAGCAGTCATATTGACAGTTGGATCAATCAATTCTTTCTTTGCCTTACATTTCACACAATATCCTTCCATATTTTTATTCCTCCTCTTGAATTTAGTTAAATCTTATGAACCTCGTATTTATCGCCACAAGCCATACATCTCATATAATTCTTTCCATTTTCTTCAACAAGCTCAGTATCTGGTTTACCACATTTAGGACACAAAACAAAACTATTAACATATTTTTCCACTTTTTCATTAATTTCATTACTTGAAAGCCTTCTAGAAAGAATAAGCCTTTCATTTTGAATCTCTCCAGAGCTAGCAAGTTCCTTTGATAAAAACTTCATTAAATGATATGGATCTCGCCTAACCTGAGATGCAACAACCAAAAAATTACTAACAATTGTCCTCGCCCCCAAATGATGCCCTTTAACTTTTGGAATCTCAAACCTTACAACCTGAGTATCCAAATTAACCTCTACATTCTGATAAGCTTCATCCAATAATTGTTCATATTCCATTCACTCACCTAGAAACAAGAGTTTTTAAGAGTTTAGTGGAATAATTTTTTTCCAAATTCATCTTAAAATTAGATTTTTTTCTTAAATATTCCCACCACATAATCAAAAAAATCCATGATATTACTTATAAATCTTTCTTTAAAACAATAAACACAAGACTTAAAAATGGCAATATCCTTTACACATTTAATACTAAATTCTAGAAAATTCTAGCAAATGGATGAAGACATCAAAAAAAATATATTAAAAACTGGCACAAGCTTAGTCGGAATTGTTTGTTCTGACGGAATTGTTATGGCTGGTGATAGAAAAACGACCTTAGGTGGACAAATAGTCTCAAACAAAAACACACTAAAAGTAGTACAAATAAATGATTACCTTGTTATTTCTGGAACAGGTGTAGCGTCCGATATAGAACTTGCAAGAAAACTAATCAAAGCAGAACTAAAATTAAAAGAATTACGAGACAAAAAAAGACCCAGTATAAAAGAAGCTGCAAGCTTAATCGCAATGATGAATTATAAAAACATAAGACAACCAGCAATGATTCCATTCATGGCTGGATTAATGGTTGGCGGATTTAATTCAGACAAAACAACAGAGTTATACTCAATTGAACCAGCAGGAAGTTCGACCAGAATAGAAGATTTCGACGCAAACTTTTCATCAGGAATGCCTTACATATTAGGAATGTTAGAAAAAAATTACACCAAAAATTTAACAATTGAAGAAGGAATACATCTAGCAGCCGATGCAATCAAAGTTGCAACAGAGCGAGACACAGCATCCGGTTACGGAGTAGATATTTTAACAATCACAAAAGACGGAATCAAACAAGTCTCCAAACAAAAAGGCGAATGGAAATATTCTGAAGAATAAACTTATGGCAAACATACTAGAAACAATTGAAGATCAATTACCAAAAGGTGTTGTAAAAAATACAATCTATGAAGGTGCTAATATTGTAGTCTACACAACAGACACAAGTTTCTTCAAAAATGGCGACAGCACAATTAAAGAAGTAGTAAACAATATTAAAAAAAGAATAGAACTAAGAGCCGATAAAAGTATTCTAATGAACAAAGAAGAAACAGAAAAAAAAATCAAAGAAATCATTCCAAAAGATGCAGAAATAACACAAATCTTATTTGACCCTCAAAGAAGTAGTGTAGTAATAGAAACAAAAAAACCCGGCCTCGCAATAGGAAGAGGAGGTTCAATTCTAAAAGAAATCAAAGATTCAACTATGTGGACCCCAACAGTACAACGAAGCGCCGCAATCCAATCAAAAATAACTGACAAAATTCGTGAAGTACTTTACATGGATAATAATTACAGAAAAAAATTCTTAAATAGTATAGGCGAAAAAATATACAAAGAATGGAATCCAGAGAAAATTGAAGAATGGATAAGAATAACAGCTTTAGGTGGCGGAAGACAAGTAGGAAGAAGCTGTTTCTTATTACAAACCCCAATTTCAAAAATATTAATTGATTGCGGAGTTGATGTATCTTCAAGTGGCAGAGACCAATTTCCATATCTTGACGCACCAGAATTAGACTTATCAGCAATTGATGCAGTAATATTAAGCCACGCCCACCTAGACCACTCCGGACTAATTCCTTATCTTTACAAAATGGGATATAAAGGTCCAGTATATATGACAGCGCCAACACGAGACATCGCAGCACTACTAGCATTAGACTTCATCGGAGTAGCATACAAACAAGCAGCAGCCCCACTATTCAAATCAAGTGATGTCCGAGACATGGTAAAACATTCCATCAGCTTAAACTATAATGAAGTAACCGATATAACTCCAGACATTAGAATAACACTTTACAATGCAGGACACACATTAGGTTCAGCAATGATACACTTCAACATCGGAAATGGTTTACATAATTACGTTTACTCAGGCGACATCAAATTTGGAAAATCAAGATCATTAGAACCAGCAGCAAGCTACTTCCCAAGATTAGAAACACTACAACTCGAATCCACCTATGGTGGAAAAGATTGTAACTTTCCACCAAGAAAAGTATCGGAACAAGAACTAATTGACTTCATAAATAACGTAGTACAAAATGGAGGAAAAATATTATTACCAGAACTAGGAACAGGACACGCCCAAGAAAAAATGTTAATGATTGAAGACGCAATGAAAAACGGAAAAATACCAAAAGTCCCGGTATATATCGACGGAATGATATGGGACATTAACGCAATCCACACCGCCTACCCAGACTTCTTAAGTAATTCACTTAGAACTAGCATCTTTTCAGACAGAAACCCATTTTTATCAAACATATTCAAAAGAGTAGGTTCTCCTTCAGAACGAAAAAATGTAATTGAAGGCGGAGCATGTATAATTATAGCAACAAGTGGAATGTTAATAGGTGGAGCATCTGTTGA
This sequence comes from Candidatus Woesearchaeota archaeon, assembly GCA_964639055.1. Classification (GTDB taxonomy): domain Archaea; phylum Nanobdellota; class Nanobdellia; order Pacearchaeales; family GW2011-AR1; genus JAGVXH01. Next base: position 34 of record CAZXBY010000079.1, on the reverse strand, counting down.
ATATTTCAGAAACTTCGCAGATTCAGAACGAAAC
>CAZXBY010000078.1:0-4220 GCA_964639055.1 Candidatus Woesearchaeota archaeon | reverse complement strand
GGCTTTGAGTAAACACCGATTTACAATCTAACGCAAAGAACTTGTTCTGTGGCTTTGAGTAAACACCGATTTACAATCTAACGCGAAAGTAACAAATGTAATGAGGTGACTGTTGTTTCGAGGTTTTTGTCAAACAAAAACCATAAAAACCAATTATATCTTCTTTAACTTATGGCAGAAAAAGTATACGACAAAACATATTCAGAATATCTCAAAGAAAAATTCCCCGCAAAAGAAGGATTCATAAAACGAATAGAAGAACTAATAGGAGTAAAAGACGCAAAAAAATTCTTTGAAATAGCCTACACCAAAACACCAAATTCAATAAGATGCAATACTCTTAAAATAACACCCGAAGAACTCAAAAAAAGGTTTGAATCATATGGTTGGAAAATTACACAGCCCTTTAACGAATTGCCTGAAATAATGATTATTAAAGGAACAAAGCCTGGTGAAATCGGAAATTCAAGAGAACATCTCCTAGGATATTTTTATGTGCAAGAAATTTCCTCAATGCTTCCCATATTAACACTACAGCCAAAACCGGAGGAATTTATTCTAGATTTATGTGCATCACCAGGAAGTAAAACAACTCAAGCTGCAGCACTAATGCAAAACACAGGAACAATAATAGCAAATGAGGTAAGTTTAGGAAGAATAGGAATCCTAAATTCCAACATTGAAAGATGCGGGATAACAAACACAATTGTTACAAGAAAAGAAGGCTCAGCCCTATGTAACATATTTTCGAAAAAGACAAATATGAAGTTCGACAAAATTCTAGTAGACGCACCATGTTCTGGAGAAGGAACATTAAGAAAAAGCCCTAAAACATTTCAAATGTGGAATCCTAATATGATAAAGAAAATAGCAAAAACTCAAAAAAGATTGGCATCAGCCGCACTCCAGATTTTAAAAGTTGATGGAACTCTTGTTTATTCAACATGCACACTAGCACCCGAAGAAAACGAAATGATAATAGACTTTTTAATCAAAAACTTTGATATAGAAATATTAGAAATAAAACTCCCATTAAAATTCAGATGTGGAATTTGCTCATGGGAAGGACAAGAATTCTCCTCAGAATTAAAAAAATGCTTAAGGCTATATCCCCAAGACAATGATACCGACGGATTCTTTGTAACTAAAATAAAAAAACTCTCAGACAAATGTCTTTTAAATAAAAAATGAAAATACAACTATTAGATAGAGCAAAAAAGAAAAAAATATTACAAGAAATAGAAGAAATAGGAATAAGAAAAATTCCAGAAATGCTAGTTAAAACAGGAAAAGAAAGGATAAGGGCATTTTCTGGACATCTTGATAAAGAAGATATTTACAGAATATGGAGAAATTTTCCAATAGAAGGAATAGGCTTGTATGTAGCAAAAGAAATTATATCCAGAAGAACAGGTGAAAAAGAAATACGACTAAGTGTTGATAGTTTACACTTATGGAAAAATCAAATAACACAACATACAATTGTTTTAACAAAAGAACAAGAGGAAGAATGGTTCAGAGGAAAAAATATTGAATTAACAGAAGAACAACAAAAAAAATATCCCTTCGAAAAATGTTTTGTTGCAGTAAAATCATATGATGATAAAGACTTTATTGGAACAGGAAAAACAGGAGACAAAATAGAAATACTTTATAATTATCTCCCAAAAGAACGAAGAAGAAAAAATTAAAGAAAAATAAACTTATATAATTTCTTAACGTCCATAAATCTTGTTACCCAAGCTCTTAATATAACTTCCAATAATACCATTCATTTTTTTTACACGAACCCCAGCAAATGGATTAAGAGAACGTGGCTCATTAAGATAAATTCCAATTCCAACAATATCTTCCTTATCAGAACCAAGATAAAATGGGCACGTCATTAAGTTAATCGCCTTGCCGTGTATTGTTTCAGCTCTTTGATGATTCAAATGTTTTCCCTTTCTGAGTGAAGTAAAAAGTACATTTACAACATCTGCCTTTCTTTTTGTATCTCCAATCTGTCTTTTGTCTCTTTTAATGTAACTCAGTAATTTCTTTAAAGACATCGTTTCAGGAGAACCATCAATACCCAAAAACCCTAAAGTTGCGGGTGTATAAATAACTCGGTTGGTATTAAGACCATAGTAAACAAATGGAATATTAGCTAATTTAGGGTCATGAATAACGAAGTCAAGAGCCATAGGTAAATGGTCTTCAATAACAATAGACTCAAGAGCCCCAACTCTTTGTCTCAATTCTTCCATTTTTTTTTCATCTTGTTTAGACTTTACATTATATTCAAAAACCGAAGCTTTTTTCCACTCCGTCATCTCTTTATTACTAGGCTTCATGGCTTGAGCTATAATCTCTAATTCTGGTACAGAAGGACGCATCTCTCTACATAATGCGAGCGTTTCATCTAGTAAGCCCAAATATTCAGGGAAATCCACCAGCTTATCTCTATTAGCGTCAACTTCATGGATTAATCTGCCCATTCTTGATAGTCTCTTTAAATTTGCTTCATATTTCGCCTTAAATTCTTCAGCATCAAGTTCAGCTTGCTGATTTGTTTCATCCAAGTTCCCCTCATCCATAAAATATTCAAGTAAAAATCCTCTTATAACGATTCCTATAATTTTATATATCATATTAAATTCATAAAAAAATGAAAGAAGAAGAAATAAAAAAATACAAAGAAGCTGGAAAAATAACAAAAGAAGCAAGAGAATTTGCCTCACAATTTGCAAAACCAAATATGAAACTTTTAGATATAGCTGAAGCAATAGAAAATAAAATAAGAGAATTAGGAGCAGAACCGGCATTCCCAGTAAACTTAAGTTTAAATGAAATCGCAGCACATTATACTCCAAGACCAAATGATGAAACTTTAGCAAAAGGAATACTAAAAATTGACTTAGGAGCATGTGTTGATGGATATATAGGAGACTCTGCCGTAACATTAGACCTGACAGAAGACAATAAATTTAAAGAAATGATAAAGTTGAATACAGCCCTACTTAATTCGGCAAAAGAAATAGTAAATCAAAATTTAGAAGTAAAAGACATTGGAGAAACAATATCAGATGAATTATCAAAATATAATAAAGATAACAATGCCAGCTTTAATATCGTTTCAGGACTCACAGGGCATGGGTTAGATAAAGACCAAATACATACCAGACCAAACATTCCTAATTACTCAAACTCAAACTCAAAAAAATTACAAGGAATGGCATTCGCAGTAGAACCATTTCTAACAACAGGATCAGGAGAAATCTATGAAGGAGATGGAGGTGGAATATATTCACTACAAAATTTAAATGGACAAGCTCGAGACAGAGATGCTAGAGAGATATTACAATATATAAAAGAAAATTACAAAACCAGACCATTTTGTGCACGATGGCTAGAAAGAGCAGATTTTAAAAAAATAAACTTTGCATTATCAATATTAACAAAACAAGGAATAATTCATCATTATCCATTATTAATAGAAAAAACAAAAGAGCCAGTTAGTCAAATGGAACACTCCTTTTTAATAAATGATGATGAAGTTGTTTGTTTGACGGGATAAACAAAATACTTATAAACTTTAGTTTACATATGTAAACTATAATGGATAGATATAAGGTTAAGTTTACACGATTGCAGAGCGAAGTTATGAGGTTGCTTTCCATAAAATCGGGTTCCTCATTAACGAAGAGGGGAATAGCCAAAGCCCTCAATGTGTCTCCAACAGCAATAGCAAAAGCATTGCCCATTCTTGAAAAGGAAAGCTTAATTACAACAGAAAAAAGTCAAGACATGAATTTTTCGTCAACTAAGTTAAATAGAAATAGCCAAAAAGCACTTAATTTTAAAAAAATTGAAAATTTAAAATTGATATATGAATCAAATCTAATCAATTATTTAGAAGAGTCGTTCCCTGGAACAACCATAATTCTATTTGGGAGTTATGTAAGAGGGGAAGATCTTGAAAACTCAGATATCGACATAGCAATAATTGGAAGTAAGGAAAAAGAATTCAAACACTATAAATTATTCAAATCATTATTAGAGCGAGATTTGTCTTTTCATTTTTATCCCTCAATAAGTAAAATTGACAAAGAACTGCAAAACAACATCTTAAGTGGAATAGTTTTAGTAGGAGGAATATCATTATGAGGCCATTAAAAAATTTCGAGGAGTTTGTAAGAGAAGGTATAATAAAAAAACAATCTCCAAATATTGATAGA
>CAZXBY010000077.1:0-4224 GCA_964639055.1 Candidatus Woesearchaeota archaeon | reverse complement strand
CTCCTCGACCTCCTCCGGCTGACAAAAAGGGAATGGGCCTATCGGCCGTCCTTCCACAATATCCACTTTTGGATTAACTGGTTTTTGAAAATAATCGGTAGCACATTGTTTACATCTTCTGTATCCATCTGCTAATTGTTGCCAAGATATTTTATTTTCTTCTCGATCATATCCATTTTGGGTTTCAACTTCTTCTAAAGAATAGTTCACATTGCATTTACCACATTTCATATATTCGTTCCAAGGTGCTTCTGCAAATGCTGACTTGTACACATTGATAAGATTTTTAAAATCTTTTTCTTGGTATTCTCTTACTAAAGGTTCAGTGCCGTAAAGTGGTACCTTTGAGTGCCGTTTCTAGTTTCTTCATTGTTTTTCCTCCTATTGTTTTTATGATTTAGTTCTAGGTTATCAGATTTATTGTCTGACCTAGAACAAATTTCTTGTCCGGTTCTTTCATAAAGTTTAATGGCTTTGACGAGATCTTCCTTTTTTATGAACTCATTATTACCGTGGGCTTGTTTGATGCTTCCGGGGCCTAAGACTAATCCTTTACCTAAGAATGATAAGTCTGTACAATATTTGACGGTTTTGCCTGTTCCTAAAAAATTTAACTCTTTTGGAATTTTTGAATAAGTTGGCTTTATGTTAAGTTCTTTTTCTATTATGGCATTGTTCTTTATTATTTTTCTAACTTCTTCTAGGTAATCGGTTTTGTCTTTTGGTGAAATTCTCATGGAGAACAGTGCTTCACATTTGTCTGGAATGATATTGTCAGCTTTCCCACCATTTAATTTTGCTAGAGTAAGTGAACTTTCTTCCTGGACATTTAGTTTGTCAATTATTTTTTTGATGTTTTTTATTGCCTTTTCTATTGCGTTGATTCCTAACTCGGGGGTTGAACTGTGTGCCGATTTTCCTTTGAAAATCAGTCGGAATGTCAATATTCCATAATGTCCATTTATTGGAATTAGTTCGGTTGGTTCTCCTACTATAATGAATTGTGTGTTAAGATTTAATTCTTTGATTTTTTTTGAACCAATAAAGTCTACTTCTTCACCAACTGTGAAAATATAACCAAAATTTTTGATGTTTTGATTGATTAGTTTTTTTCCGGCAATTAACATTGAGGCGATGCATGATTTTGTGTCGCAAGCTCCTCTTCCATAGATGTAGTTTTTATCTTCTTTGATTTCAAGTAAAGGTTCTACGGTGTCCATGTGTGCGTTGAAATAAAACTTTGGAGTTCCTATTTTTGCTATAATGTTATATCTATTTTCGGAGATTTGTTGTTTTTGAATGTTGAAGCCTAATCGATAAAGATATTCACAAATGAAGTCTGCAATTTTTCGTTCAAGACCACTTATGGAATCAATTTTTATTAATTCAATTAATAATGAAGTGACTTCTCTTTCAAGATTGGGATCATAGCTAGAAGGACTCATTTTAGAATGTTTTTAAGAAATTTTTAGAGATTATAAAAAAAGTTAAGACTATGCAAGCGAATTACCAATGCTTTGCATACGTCATGTTTCTCATGATAAAAGTAAGTATTTTTGAATATTTAAACTTTGTGGGAGTAGAGTTTTGGGGTGGAGAAAAACTTATAAATGAAATTGTCTCTAGGTTTTTATCCCTTCGTAGCTCAACGGTAGAGCACACGGTTGTAGAAGTGCGTTTTGACATGGTGCTATTTTGCACATAAGGATGATAAACGTTTGAACCTGTGTTTAACATGGTTTTGTAAATTGCAAAACCCGTGGTGTTCCCAGTTCGATTCTGGGCGAGGGGATGTATAATTTTGGTAACCTTTCATAAGATACTTGAGTAAGGAGTATTGTTATTAATTATGGTAGTATTCGAAATTTTAAAAATAGGAATTGTGATAATAATTGTCTTAGCGATATTAGCTATATTTTGGGAAAGGTAACTAATATGGTCTATTTTATAAGATAATTCTTAAGCAACTAATTTTCTAATTGCTTCGATATTTTCTGCAACATCAGTTCCCTTTTTTGTAAGCTTTATTATCTTGATCCGTCCTTTCTTTTCGAAAGATACTAATCCAAATCTCTCAATATTTTGTAGAATTTTAACGACGTGGGAATATGTGCAATCAACTTCTTTTGCTAATTGAGAACCGTACATTGCTCGTGAAACTCTTTTTAGCGTTATCAGTATTGAGGCTGGCTTTTTTCTGAAAAATAAATTGAAATTGTCTCCCATTGTGATTATTTGGAAATATAGGTTCCAATGTATATATTAGAATCATAAATTCATTATAAGTTTTCCTCAAAAGATTCGTCCATGAGCAGTAGATACAGAAATTTTAGATTCTACATCGTAAATGAACATTTTTATTCTGTTTAGAGTGGGTGAACAAAATTCCTTATTCAATAGCTTTTTAATATGAGATTAGATTATGTTATTGCCGCCCGCGGAATATTATTTTGTTCGAAAGGATAAAGTAGTAGTCCAACAGCAGTTGCAGGGATTAATATCCCTGTAACATTTTTTTGTTTGTGTTGTCTAAATATTTTTTTGTAAGGTTGTGTGAATTTTTCTTTGATGATTGGGGTGGTCTATTCTTTTTAATCTTGTAAAAAGGAAACAAAAGTGGTCTTCTGGGCGAGGGGATATTTTATTTAGCCATATTTAATTATGAAAAAAGTTGCGATATATATTGATGGAAGTAATTTATATTTTTTTATAAAAAACAGATTTAACACTAGAATAGATATTAAAAAATTCTGTATTAAAATAAAATAAAGGGAGACAAATACTAATTAAGAGAAGTAGTCTCTCCAGGTTTCAAAACTACATTAATCCCGGCAGGGGCGTCCATACAAAAGTTCTGTTGCTCTCTTTTTGGGCTAAAAATTTAAACTTTATCTTTTCTAATAATTTTGTTTTTTATAAATTCGCCTTTTGAGTTCAAATATTGCTCCAATTCTAGCAACATAAATTTTTCCGATTTCGCAACTTCAAAATGTTCTTTTGCTGCTGTCAAAATATTTGATTGTTTATAATAATCTTTTTCACTCATCCAAAAATTTTCTCCTTTTGGTGTTGATTTTATTAGATTTCCTGTTATGTTATCTATAGTAAAGACGTTTAATATATGATGTAAAAATAACTTGTCCTCCTTGAATGTTTTAACATCAATAATTCCTTTATAATGCAAATCTCCTTTTAGCCCAGTGTCTTTTTTTAGCTTTTTTTTAGCTGTCTCAAAAATACTATCCCCCATTCTTATTCTTGCTCCAATAGGAAGAACTGTGCCCAAGAAAGGTCGCTTTGTTCTTTTTTGAATAACATATTTACCTTCATTATAGGGGAGCAAAAAAACATCATGAATTGGTTGTTTTAACTGCTTATTCTCAGCTTCTAAATAAGAAAGTCTTTCTTCACCTTTGTCAGTTAACAGGTAAAAATCTTGTTCCTTCCTTAGATAATTTTTTGTAATCAACTTTTTTATATGATAGGAAAGTATATTGGAGGCAAAATTATCCTTTATATCATTGAATTTTAATTTTTGAAATTTGCTGAATTTCCTTAAAATTTTGTTCTCCATAGAAAGAATATATGTTAAGAATATTTAAATTAGTAAGTCAAATCAATTGACAAAAAATACCCTAAAATTATGATGAAGGGTGTTTAAATACTCGAAGAACTGCGGTTGGTGCGCTTTTTTTGTCGATGATAAAACTACTTTTTTCAAAATCCGGACGTTGAATTATCTTAAGGTTTTTATATAGAGATTATAGTTTCGCATAAAATTTCAAATTGTCAATTAATATTAATGTAATTTCAGAATTGATTGATATTGTTCGCTATTTCTTCTGTTTCTGCTTCTTTTTGTTCTAGGATAGTCATTGCATCCCATGTTCCATTCAGGAATGCTTGTCGTCTTCCTTCTGGCATATCAAAAGATATAGTTTTGTCACTGTAATTAATAATTTTATTTGGGAGGTCTATTGAGATTTCAGTTCGTGAGTTTTGGCTTAGGAAGTTTGCTAGTTCTTCGGATTCCTCCTGAGATACCGTTATTCCTGCAACCCCAAGGCTTGCGCAGTTGCCAGCGAATATTTCTGCAAAACTGGGGGCAATTATTGCTTTTATTCCGTATCTATGTAATGCTTGTGGTGCGTGTTCTCTTGAAGATCCACATCCATAGTTTGCTCCTCCTACAAGAATTGTTCCGCCAGTATACTCTGAATTATT
>CAZXBY010000076.1:0-4228 GCA_964639055.1 Candidatus Woesearchaeota archaeon | reverse complement strand
TTTTCTACAATGTTCCAGCAAGAAAAAACTTTCTAAAATCCCCAGAAGTAGAACTCGCACATATAATCGATATAATAACAAGATATTCTCTTCATCACAAGAATATCTCAATAACACTTACCCATAACAAAAAAGAAATCATCAACTCCCCCATAACAAAAAACCAACTCAATAATATTATCTATATTTATGGAACTGAAACAGCAAAAAATTTAATAGAAATAACTCATAGAACACCAAACATGAAAATAGAAGGCTACATCTCAAAACCAAGCCTCACACGAGCAAACAAAAGCGACCAATCATTATACATAAATGGAAGATACATAAAAAGCCAGGTCATAAATAGTGCAATATATTCCGGTTACAAAACGCTTCTCTTCACAAATAGACATCCCATATATATTCTCAACCTAACAATCAATCCAGCTGATATAGATGTAAATATTCATCCAAATAAACTCGAAGTTAGACTAAGAAATGAACAAGAAATTTGCGAAACTTTTTTTTTAGGAATAAAAGAAACCCTCCAAAATCAAATTTTAATTCCAACAACAAACCCCGAGAATGAAACAAAAAGGAAACCAATTCAAACATACGCACCAGAAAAAGACACACAATCAAATCTTTTGAAAAAATACCACAATCAAAATATAAAATAGAAGACACAGGGATTACAAAAGTTCAAGATTCTGCAACAACACAACAAACAGAAAAATCTAAGTCACAAACCATCTCAGAGCCAACAATACAAAAAGAAAAAACTTTTCAAGACTTTCATATAATTGGTCAAATAAACAAAACTTACATTTTAGCAGAAATACAAAATGGCCTAGCAATAATTGACCAACATGCAGCTGAAGAAAGAGTAAATTATGAAAAGTTTTCTAAAAATTTAAAAGACAAGGCCATTAAAAAACAAGGACTACTTCAACCCAAAATAATTGAATTAACTCCCCGCCAATATCAAACAGCAATAGCAAATCTAGACTTCATAAAAAAACTAGGATTTGACTTTGATAATTTCGGACAAAACTCAATAAAGTTATCAAGCATACCTGAAATATTTGGACGATTAAAATCAACAATATTCATAGATATAATAAACGAACTAAACAAAATAAATTCGTCATTAATTGAAACAGAAATAGAAGAAAGAATAATAAAATTTGCCTGCCGTTCAAGCGTAAAAGCAGGTGAAGAATTAACCCTAACAGAAATGAAAGAATTAATTATAAAACTCGGAAAAACAATTAATCCATATTCCTGCCCTCACGGTCGCCCAACAATTATCCAATTAACAACAGCAGATTTAGAAAAAAAATTCAAAAGAAGTGGCTGGTAAAAATGCCAAACAAGATGTTATAAATATTTTCTAACATTGGCTTTTGCCAGTGTTCAGAAATTAAAATGTTTTTTTCGCCAACATTTTTTTACAAAAAAAGAGTTGACTGCAATTATCCAATTAACAACAGCAGATTTAGAAAAAAAATTCAAAAGAAGTGGCTGGTAATTTTAGTTACCTAATACTCATACAATTATTCTATTCTCCATCAAAACAAACCATAGAATAAACTGACCAAGTAACAAGTTTCCTTCTCCCCATCAATTCAGGTAATTCTATAACAAAACAAATCTCTTCAATAATCCCGCCAAGCTTTTCAATCAATCTAGCTCCCGCCTCTGCAGTTCCACCAGTTGCAATTAAATCATCAACTAAAATAATTTTCTGCCCTTTTTTAATAGCATCCTTATGTATCTCGACTTTGTCAAAACCATATTCTAACTCATACTCCTGACTAATCGTTTCATAGGGCAGTTTACCAGATTTTCTTATTGGGACAAAAGCTACCCCTAATTTTTCTGCAAGTATAGCACCTATTATAAATCCTCTACTCTCAATACCTGCAACTACATCAACCTCTCTTTTCTTATATCTCTCAACCAAGATATTAACCATTTTATTCATTCCCTCAGGGTCAAGTAGTAACGTTGTAATATCTCTAAACATAATGCCTTTTTTAGGAAAATCAGGCACCGTTCTAATCTTGCTTTTTATAAAACTAATATCATTAGAAAGACGAGGTAATACCTTTAAAATCAAATCCTTAACCTTATTTGAATTTTCTTTCATTCTCTCTATAACCATCTCAAAACTAACAGGTTCTTCATCTTCTTTCCAACAATCATAATCCGTTGACATTGCTATCGATGCATAAGGTATCTCAAGTTCATTAGCAAGTGCAACTTCTGGAAAAGTAGTCATACCAATAATTTCAGCAAAACTTCTAAACATATAACTTTCTGCACGTGACGAAAACCTTGGACCCTCAACAACAACAATTGTTCCAGTTTCATGAAAAGGATATCTCAACTCTGTAGCTACTTCCGTAAATAACTCTCTAAGCTCTTTTGAAAATGAATCAGCCATTGAAACATGTCTTACATCACCAAACTTATCAAAAAAAGTATTATTTCTAAATTTTGTAAAATCAATAAACTGATCCACAAAAATTAAATCTCCTGGCTTTATTTCTTCTCTTAACGACCCAACAGCACTAGTCCCGATTATATGAGTACAACCTTCTTGTTTTAATGCATAAATATTTGCTTTATAATTCACGCCTGTTGGATATATCTCATGATGTTTTCCATGACGAGCTAAAATAACAACCTCAACCCCATTAATCTTTCCACAAGTAAGTTTTGAAGAAGGTATTCCGTAAGGTGTTTCAACTTCCTTTTCAAAAAAATTTTCTAATATCTGCGGATCATCTAAACCACTTCCACCAATAATTCCAACCTTAACCATATAAAAAAATAAAGTTCCTTCTTTTTTTAAAGATATAGTCATAAAAAAACATCTTTTAGAAAAAAGTTATTTATTAAAAACGTCACTCTTTTCCATCAATAATTTTTTAAACTAAATAAAAACTTAAGTTATATGAGAAGACATATATATTCTAGAACCATAGAGCCATTCACAGACTTAGCTTCAGTATTCCTTAATGGACTTTATAAAAGATACGCAACCTTCCCTTGCCAAGATGCAAATTATAGAAAAGAAGCAGTTTCATTAGTATATAAAGCTCCCTGCGAAACAACAAGACAATCTGCAAAAAGAAAACTCGAAACAATAAAACAAACATCAAAAAGCCCAATAGTAAAAGGATTAGCCCACATATTCAGCAACAATTAAAAAAATGAATCAATCACTTCTTTCAAAAAATCATTTTCACCATTCTTTTTCCCAATATAAAACCTTTTAGCATGTTCAACAAATAACGCATGAAATTCCTGATAAATCTTATAATCCTCTTCTAAGTTCTTCTCAAAAAAATCCTTTATTTCATCATAACCCAAACCACTTTCAACTACTCCCAGCCCCTCAATAATCCTTCTAGTATATGTATCAACAACGAATGAAGATATACTGTAAGCATATAACAAAATAGAATCACAAGTCTCAGGACCAACCCCCTTCACCAAAAGTAATTCGTCTCGCCTAGGCACTCTTCCTTTTAACCCTATAAAAAACTCGGCCAAAATCTTTAGTCTCTCCGCCTTTGAATTATAATACCCAGCAGGTTTAATACACTCTTTTATCTTTTCACTATCTTCTTCCAAAATCTCCTTTGCACCCAGTAACCCAACATCTCTTAAATTAGTCAAAGCCTTCTCAACATTTAACCAAGAAGTATTTTGAGTCAAAAGGGCTCCACAAATAATTTCAAACCTTTCTTCATCATTTCTTGGGAAATCATACTCACCTGGATGATAACCATTTATTGAACCAGTTTTCGTCGAATTATTTCCATTATAAGATATAATTGGCCACCATCCTTGCTCCCCATATTCTTTAAGCAGTCTATCATAAATCTTCCTTAAAACCATAAAAAAAGAAAATAAACCAATTAATTAAATCTTTAGTAAAAGAAACAAAACCAATCCTAACACATAAACAATCATTCTATAAAATAATCAATCTTCTTTTTAACTTGCTCTAAAAAAAACCCATCAACCCTAGCTAATTTTTTAATAATAATCCTCTCATCAATACTAAAAATTCTATACGACTTAACCCAACTTTTAAACGGCAACTTTTCACCACAAAAAGAATTACTAGTCAATAACATACCATCTTTCGGATTATTAGAAGTGATTAAACAACAAATTTTATCATCCCCTTTCAAATTAGAATTAGAAATAATCAATGCAGGTCTTTTTT
>CAZXBY010000075.1:0-4274 GCA_964639055.1 Candidatus Woesearchaeota archaeon | reverse complement strand
TGTAGGCTACAACCTTGGTTTTGAACACAAATTTTTGAAAGAAAGAAGCGAAATCAACAATTTACCAAGTTTAGACATTCTTAATTTACCTTTTATTGACTTAATCGCTGTTGGAAGATTAATGAACGGTGGACAGTTTAAAGGTTCAGGCTTAAGCAACTTAACAGGCAAACAGGGAAATGGAAACCAAGTCCCCGAATTTTATCAAAACAAAGAATATAATAAGATAATAGATTATATCAAAAATGAAACTGAAGAATTCATAAAATTCAATAAATGGTTATATCGGAAAATGCCAACATTACTACCCGAGTTCAAGAGAGACATGAATATCGAATAATCCATCGATAAATAACAAATCCCCTATTTCCTGACGAATGTTGATATTATTAAAATAAAAAATAATACCCATGACGGAATTCCCAAAAAACCAATCATCTTAATAAATCCCAAAAAAGAACATCCGCAATTAGAATCATTTCCGCATGTCATTGTACACGTAACGTTCAGAAATGAATATATCACAAAAAAGGTTATCAGTACTAAATAAACAGTTGCTACAATTAGTAAAATCTTTGACCACTTCTTCATCTCTTTTTTATGAATTCAAACCTTATAAATATTTCTTTAGATTTAGCTCTGAGCAGCCTCTATAAACAATAATAAACGGTCAACCAATTTTGAGAGGTCGAATAAACGTGCAACGCCCTTAAATATTGGCCTTGCACGGAAACTCTAATCAAGCGTAAATATTGGTGCGTTTTGACCGTAAACTAGCATATTGGTACAAAAGAGAAGGTTTGTGTCACGGAAAGTGTAATAAAAAGTTCTATGCACCTGCCGGGATTTGAACCCTGGTCGCAGCCTTGAGAAGGCTGAATGCTTGTCTGTTGCACTATAAGAACTTAAACTAAATCTAATTAAGAAAAATCATTTTTTGTTAACTCCCACATATAACTTAATAAAATCTTGTTTTTTTGCTAATGCGATTGCCCTATGACAACCATCAATTATCTTTATTTTATTATTTTCAATTTCTGCTAAAATTATGTCCCTCTCTGGCTTTTTATCAAAACTGATCTCTTTAAACATTTTAGCTTCATTACTTCTGCTAAAATTTTTAAGATTATAATTGTATTTTTCCAAAGCTTTTTTCATCCTTGGCAGGTTCGGATTCATATCCCTTAAATAAACCTCTTTGATATTAGCATCTTCAAATCTCCACCTATATTTCCCATTAATAACTTTATTAAAAACACCGTTTTTTCTTTGTTCTGATAAGAGCTTGCATAATTTAATTAACTGTTTTTTCTTTAAACTTCTTACAAAATTTTCTATATTATTTATATCACCATTTGATTTGGATAACTCATCAATAATATATGTTATTATAATCTCTTTTTTATTTATCTTTTTTTGTTTTCTAAATAATATACTTTTTAACCAATTTTTCATTTTCAACCTCTTTAATATTTTTATCTAACGCAAAGCACCTATAAAAATTTAATCTTTCATCAACCTCGACAAAAGTGAATAAACGGTCAAACGTTTTTGAGAGGCCGGATAAACATGCAAGGCCTTAAGAATTATTACTTTTTAGAAATAACGCAAACTATATAAAGAGAGATTTCTATCATTACTTATTCAGCTTCGGCTGGATACTCGGACTTTACGACTTCGGTTGTTTTGTCCACTCGAACTCGGAAACTTCGGTTTTCTTGTTCACTCGGGATTAGTTAGCTTCGGTTTTCTAATCCCACTTTTTATTTATCCTTAAAAGATTAACATTAAACTACTTTATTTCTAAAAATATAAACACATTATTGTCCAACTATTTCCTTTTTTACACGCAAAATAGAATTCTCATTCAAAATCTTTACAAATTAAGCTTATTCACCGCAAAAATAAAAATGTTCTTAGTCGGAGTCTCAATCTTTTGACATTTAACTTTTTCATCAAACTTCAAATTGTCCCTCAATTCCCTCGGAATCAAAAAATATTTTGTCGCCTCATTCGTTCCCCTCTGAGATAAATTCGTTTTAATTTCAGCCGCATCTTCACTAAAAACATGCACATTTTTTATGAAGCCCCTTAGCCTCAAAGACTCCTCATAATCCAACTCAATCTCAAAAAGAACCTTGTTATCTTTGAGCATCTTTGTCCCCAAAACTGCACCCATATTTTATATAAATCAAACTCTTATTTAATTATTACTATTACCTAAAAAACTTACTTATAACTTTTTCATAAAAGGAAATAATCATCTCAACATATTATCCCTCGATAAAACAATATAAAAGGCAAAGAAGGCTTACATCTTCATGGGCAAAATTCTAAATACAAAAACTTCAAAAAACAATAAAATAAAAATAAGAATACTCCTCCACGAAAAAGAAGCTCAATTATTAAAAAACAACTTCAAAAACATCTATCTTTTCCCCGAAGAAATATGTACACATCCCACTCAAATATTAGAAAAGGGAACACAAAAAAGTGCCAAATATTTTTTAGTCCCCCGCTCACTAAAATCACGAAAAAAAACCAGATACACAAAAATCACATATCAAAAAATTGAAACCCAATCAAAAGCTTTCTTCATCGTAGTCGCAACCAAAAACGTACTCTATTAATAACACATCCAAGACTATTTATTCAAATCAACTCGACATTTTTAAAAAAACTGGCCTTGTGAGTAATTCGCTTTTGAAACAAACCAGACTCAAACAAACATTGTTTATTCAAATGCAAATTGCGAATTGTGGGATTTGTTCAAATCACCTCGAAAAAAAATGGCCTCGAGGGGATTTGAACCCCCGACACCTAGATATCTCCTAAGACTATAATAGTCTAGTGGTTATTTCTAACCCCAAACTTAAGAGTCTAGTGCTCTGACCAGGCTGAGCTACGAAGCCATCAACAGCTAAAACAAAGCTCAGAATAGTCTCATGAAACCAAAGAGGATTACTTTGACTAGGCTAAGCTAAAAAAGCCGTTAATAACAAATAAGTTTATCCATTTAAAAAAGTTTTGGACACAAATTAACAACAAAAATACGTCATTCTTTTAAGAATTAATCAACCAACTTCTTTATAGCCGAAATATGACTTGCTACTTCTGAACCTTTCTTCGTCAAATTAATAATCTTGATTCGTCCCTTCTTCTCAAAATCAACCAAACCCAATTCTTCCAAAGTCTGTAAAATCTTAACCGCATGAGAATAAGTACAATCAACCTCCTTAGCCAACTGAGAACCATATTTCGGTCTAGATACCTTATTAAGAGCAATCAACATCATCGCTGGTTTTCTCCTAAAAAACAAATCAAAGTTTTCATTTCCCATTATCATAATATATATGTTTTAATCTATATTTTACAACAATAAATTCCTTATAAGCTTTTCTCATAGAATTCGTCCATCGTCAGTAGAAACAAAACCCTATCAAAGTAACACTTAATTTTAAAGGAGTATCAACTTTTCAAAGAATCATAAAGACCAAAATACCCCTTCATAAATAATTCAGCCTCGGACTTTTTAACATCCAAAGAACTTTTCCCACTATTATAAGAATCTCGAAAAACTTCAGCAGGCGTTTTCGAAAGCATAGCCCTAACAATCTCCTTTTTTTTCGAATAAAAAACAATATCAGAATCAACACCCAAACCTTTAGTTGTCACAATCCCATCGCCAACAACAGAATTAAACCTCTTATCGTCTATAATAAAATCAATAGAAGGAACCTCTCCCGTAATTGGATTAGGCCTCAACTGCCAAGCCCCGAGTTCATTCAACAAATAAGAAATAAATTCAACCGTAATCTCAACATCATCAATATAAACTTCCTCAACAAAAGATTCATTAACCTTAATATAATTAACATCAACCACTCCATTTCTCTCTCCAAAATTAACATTAACACCGCCCAACGGATTCTTTAAATCCATTTTTTCACCTGTATTTACAAAAAGAACACCATAAACAATAACCCCAATAAAAACCAAGAAAGCAATAAAAAGCAATAAAAAACCAGAAAAAAACAAGAAAAACACCTTCCTCCACTTAGCCTTCTTCAATAACAGATGAATATATTCCAACCTATACCCTCTTCCTTGCAAAGTTCTAACAATTTCAGAATCAGATTTTCCAGCCTTCAAAGAATTCCTAATCTTTCTAACCACATCCTTTTCATCCATATTATAAAAAATACTTTAAAGCATTAATAAATATTACCTATACAAAACTCTAACGCAAAGAACTTGTTCTGTGGCTTTGAGTA